>CAXMSI010000025.1:0-14452 GCA_964196085.1 uncultured Acidimicrobiia bacterium
CCGGGGACAAGCGTTGGGTTTGTTGAATCGATTTGGGCGAGCTGCACAGTAACGGCAATAAGTTCATCTCTGTTGATAGCCGGTCGAGCCATCAGATTGCCTCAAGCGCCTGCTCGAGATCGGCGATGAGATCGTCCACGTGTTCAATACCAGCGGAGTATCGGATCAGCGCCTCTGGGATTCCGAGTGCTGCCCGTTCAGCTTCGGTGCATTCCACGTGGCTCGTTGTCGCCGGAGGGCCAACCGTTGTTTCCACTGCACCCAGGTTCGCCGCACGGTGGACCCACTGCAACCGGGGAAGAACCCTACTGACAGCTTCGAAACCGCCCTCAACCGAGAAGCTGAGCATCCCGCCGAAACCACGCATCTGACGTTTGGCAACCTCATGCCCTGGATGGCTGGGGAGGCCGGGATAGTTCACTTGGGCGACCTTGGGGTGTTGTTCCAAGAACCGTGCAATAGCCATTGCGTTCGATGCCTGACGCTCTACGCGTAGAAACAGTGTCTTCATCCCCCGCAACAGCAGGTAAGCCGCCATAGGGCTCATGGATGCGCCGTTGATCTCTCGATAGTGATAGATAGTTTCAATGAGATCAGCCCGACCGGCAACCACTCCACCGAGGGCGTCGCCATGTCCCCCTAGGTACTTGGTGGCGCTGTGGACCACGAGGTCGGCGCCCAGAGCAATCGGATTCTGGTTGACGGGAGTAGCAAAGGTGTTGTCAACAACAGTGATGGCCCCAACGGCCTTGCCAGCTGCAATCAACCGTTCTAGGTCCAAGATCTTCAATGTTGGATTGGTTGGTGTCTCTAGATAGAGAAGGTCGCATCCTCGGCCAACGGCTTCGAGAATCGCTTCGGTGTCTTCGGTGTCAACTAACTCAACCTCGATCCCGAAGTTAGGAAGGAACTCAGAGAAGAGGACGCTCGTCCCTCCGTAGGTGTCTTTTACTGACACCACTCGGCTCGAGGGCTTCAACAAGCCAAACAGCACAGCAGAAATGGCAGCCATTCCAGTGGCTGCTGAAGTCGCTGCCTCCGCACCCTCCAAAACGCGCAGTTTCTCTTCGAATACTTCCACGGTTGGATTCGTGTTTCGACTGTATATGTGGCCCTTGGTCTCTCCTCTGGCAGCAGCCTGCCACGTAGCCACGTCGTCATAGCCGAAGCCAACGCTGTGCACTACAGGTACCTGTGTTGCACCGTGGCTAGACGCTTGCGGTTCGCCAGCCCAGACGGCAGCAGTGCGGGGATCGATTGCGGGATCATCTACATTTTTCATGGCCTCATCCTACGATGACAACCAGACAAGATGCTTGCAGCCGCGCTCAACTTACCCCAGGGGTTTGGCGATGCGTAGCGAGGTAAGCGCGGGACCTAGGATGAGGGGATATGTCTACTACAGAGAAAACTCCTTCGGTTCCGCCACGATGGTTCATCCGGACCGCTTGGGTCGTGCACAAGGGTTTGTTTGGCATCACTGGCGGCAGGTTTGGGTTGCGCAAGGCGACGGGCGCCAAGTTCGGCATGATGCGCGTGACTACCACCGGGCGTAAGAGTGGGCTTGAGCGGACTGTGATCCTTGGGTTTCTTGATGATGGCCCAAACCTGGTAACGCTTGCCATGAACGGGTGGGGTGCAGCTGAGCCGGCGTGGTGGCTCAATCTGCAGGCGAACCCTGCGGCCCATGTTGTCATTCCAGGCGGATCATTTGGAGCGAAGGCAAGAGCAGCGGGTGGGTCGGAACGAGATCGGCTCTGGGACTTGTGGAAGAAGACCGACGAAGGCCTTGACGGGTATGCCGCCCTACGACCGAACGAGACTGCCGTTGTGGTGCTGGAGCCTCTGACGTAGCCGAAGTCAAGTAGGCCTCAGACGTCTCAGAAGCTCTAGAAAAGACTGCCAAGAGATTTGATTAGTTTATTAGTCAGCGACTAAACTATTCAAATGAAGTTACCTCAAAAGCCACTTCGAAGGAGAGCGTCACGGGCGACCTGGGCACTCCTTTCTGGGATTCTCTTCCTTATATTGGCCGCCTGCTCGAACAGTTTGCCGGTGCCTGAAGGACTGGCAGGCATGGTGGGTACTCCCGCCATCCAAGTGGGCCACATCAGCCTCCCGGCGGCCTCCCATGAGTCGGTTCCACTTCAGATGATTGCCGAGCCCGAAGGGCTGCTGGTTGTCTACTTCGGGTACACATCATGCCCCGACATATGCCCAACCACCCTTGGCGACCTGCGGTCAGCAATGAGCCAGCTGGGCGATGACAGCGAGCGCATCGAGGTCGCGTTCCTCACTGTGGATCCGGAGCGAGACACGGACTTCATAACTACCAAGTACGTCCAGACCTTCTTCCCTGATGCCTACGCGCTACGAACCGACGACCCAGAAGAGCTTGCAACCGCCGCCAGAGCGTTCGGTGCTGCCTACGAGGTAGCCAAGACGTCAGACGGTTCAGTCGAGGTGGGTCACTCAGCTTTCCTCTATGCAGTGAACAGTGACGGAACCATCCTTGTTCAATGGCCCTTTGGCATGAGTTCAGAGCTCATCCGAAACGACCTGATCTACCTACTAGACCAAGAAGGTGCATCATGAAACGTCTATTCCTATTGACAGCAGTAGCTGCACTTGCGCTGGCGAGCTGTGGTGGAGGCTCCCAAGTTTCTATCGATGATCCTTGGGCTCGCACCTCAGCAAGTACCCAAAACGCGGGCGCGGGCTACTTCACCATCACCGGCGGTGACACAGCCGACCGGCTCCTATCAGTCTCTGTAGACGCTTCAATTGCAGCTGCTGCGGAAATCCACGAGAGCTCGATGGACCCCGAGACGTCGATGATGAGCATGCAAGCGGTGGAATCTCTTGAGATCCCAGCGGGCGGCACAGTGATCCTCGAACCAGGCAGCTACCACGTGATGCTCATGATGCTCACCGAGGAGCTAGTTGCGGGAACCGAGTTTGACCTCGATCTCACCTTTGAAGATGCAGGCGTCGTAACCGTCACCCTTGAGGTTCGGGATGAGTAGCCAGAAGGGACCGCTCCACTGATGATGCAACGTCGGGCTATGTACTTGGTTGTCCTGTCCGTGCTGCTTACGGCATGCACAGCGGCGCGGTCAGGGCCACTTGTCGTAGACGAGTCATCCCAAAGCGCCCCTGACTACGAGTACATCATCCCTAACCACACCGGGGATCAGATTCGCAACGGTGAAGCCATTGAGATCCTGCCACCTGAGCTCAATGTTCGCGTCGGCGAAGTCATTCGCATTGTGAACGAAGACTCCGAAGGGCACTTTGTTGGCATCTTCTATGTGGCAGCAAATCAAGAACTCGTGCAGCGCTTCTATGCTCCCGGAGAGTTCTCTGGAACGTGCACTGTTCATCCAAGCGGTCAGATCACACTGACGGTCTCGGAGTGACATCCATGCTGCTGCAGCCCCGACACAGCCGCCGCCTCCGCTCAGGCGCTTTCGCTCTCATAGCCCTTGTAAGCTCGGGAGGGTTCTGGCTGATGAGTGCTGCTGAGTCTGCTGCAATGACACCCAACAGCGGTTCTTCGGTTGCGGGCTTCCTCACTCAAGACCCGAAGGTTTCCGCCTTAGGCCCAATCCGGCTCAAGTATCAGGGAGCTGACGGCCCCATATCACTGGCCAACAACGGCACGGTGGCACTCGCAGACGACCTCCAGCTTTCGGTGTCCATTACCCCCTATCCGCCAACAACCTTTGACGCCGACGTCGACCTCCACCTCACCGACGGTCTCGGTGCGCCAATCGACGGGGCGATGATGCGTGTGCATTGGGACATGGCAGTCATGAGCCACGGCCCCTTCGATACCACCTTTTCGCCAACCGGCGACGGCCACTACACCGCCCCTTTCCACTTTTTTATGTTTGGTCCCTGGATGCTCGACGTGAGCGTGTCAGCCCCGGGGCACGAACAGCCAAAGAACTTGACCCTATCTATCTACGTATGGCCGGAGTGAGAACATGAGCACAGCAACACCCACAGATGTGAGTCAAACACCCGAGACAGATCTCGATGCCCCGGTTCCAGCTCCCATAGAGGAGCAGCCAGACCCGACAGTCGATAGCAGCAAGAAGACTCGTCGACAGGTTTGGCTGTTCGCGATCGTCCTCGCTCTTCTGTCGGCGGCTTCCTTGATCTTGCTCCTTAGCTTCACTGGCGGAGACGAAGTCACAGGTTCTGAAGCCGACATCACGGTGCTCACGCAAAATGAAGTGTCCGAGACACTCCTCCGATCGGGCGATGGGCCAGGAGAGCTAGAGCTCGAACTCCTCTACACGCCTGCGTGGTACTTCTCGTGGTCTGGACGTCCTGATCCAGTGACTGATGGAACTCCCATCCTCGCATTTTTGACCTTCGAGACCACCCACACAGTTGACCTGCCAGACAGCCCACCAATCCTCACGGTGAGCACTCCTGCTGGCATCATCCAAGCGAGCTCATATGATGAGGTCACAACGTCACCACATCATCGGGTATCTCAGGTGTACTTCCCCGCGGTTGACGCTGATGGGAGGCCCCTCTTAAGCGACGAAGAAACGTTGTCGGTCACGGCAACCTGGCCCGACACCCAGACCACGTTGACGTGGGAGCAACCAATGCCTTTCGGGCTGAATGCTCTGAACCTTGAGGCCGACACGACCACCGGCTTCACGTTCCGTAGTCCGGCCCTTACGATTGCCGCAATCGGCGCAATCTTCACCGGCATGCTCGCCGCTCTCACTCCTTGCCTGCTTCTGTTGGCTGCCTATTACACCGCGGTCCTTTCTGGCACCGCAGCAGCTACTGCCAACCAGCGCGGGGCCGAGCGAAAGCTGCTCATGACAGGGGTCTTCTTCGTAGGAGGCTTCACGGCTGTTTACACCGCAGGAGGGATTGTTGCCGGCTATATCGGTGAGTCTGTGAGTCGATTCGACGTTGTGGGTAGTTACGCCCGGCCAGTGTCCATCGTTGCCGGAATCGCTGTGATCGCCATGGGCATCCGAACTGCCAGCCAAGCAAATGTGCCACTGGTTTGCAAGATCCCCGGCTTCAACCGACCAAGCAAGTCGGGAACCGTTGGCTCGGCGGCCATGGGTTCCATGTTCGCTGTTGGATGCTTGTCTTGCTTCTCAGCCACCGTCCTCACAGCAATGCTGCTGTACGCGGGAGCTACCGGATCGCCACTCGCCGGAGGCTTGGTGATGCTCATGTTCTCAGCTGGTGTTGGCGTCATGTTCCTTGTTGCCTCCATCCTTGTCGCCCGCGCTGCCCCACTCGCCAAATGGCTGGCAAAGATCCAACCAGTAATTGGAGTTATCAGCGCAGTAGTCATGATCTTCCTTGGAGGTCTGATGGTCACCTACAAGTTCCATCTCTTGACGGGATACCTGCTCGAGCAGTGGAGTTAGAACCATGAGATTCAGGACCATACTTAGAGATACCGGAACACAGGCGACCACCCAACCACATTTGGAGGTGCACGATGACTGAAGAGAGCGATACCCAGACAACTCAGACCGACGGGGATACTCTTCCTGGAGAGAACCGCCCGGCTGCCACTCGCAATTCTGCGGGTCTGCTCATGCTTGCAGCGATCGCTGCCATCGCGGTGCCGGTTGTGATCGGCCTGTTTCTCTTGCGCGGAGGTTCAGACGCTCCATCGGCTGACAGCCCGTTCCCAACCGAGGGCGGTGTGGCCACAGGAGGCATGGGCGGTTCTTCAGAGGAACCAGCCAAAATCCCTAGCGGAGTTCTCCCGTTCACCGACATCCAAGCCAGCGACATTGTGATCGAAGTAGATCCCTCCGGTGCGGGCGCCGTTCTGCATGTCACAACCAACCAAGACGTGGCCTGTGCGGTGACATTTGGACTCACCGCCCAACTTGGGTCGATTGCCACAGATTCAGACATGGCTGGCGGAGGGCACGCCGTACATCAGCCCTTGATGAAGGGACTGGCACCTGGTGCCAAATACTTCTATCGGGTCCACGCCATCGGCCCCGACGGGGCTTTGTATCAGAGTGAACTGATGCAGTTCACCTATGACGGAGAAGCTGTCGCGGCAAGACCAACCGTGACACCCCCAGCACCAAATGTGGCTTCACAGGCGAACGTCAGTGGATCGAGTTCACAGTATTCCGACGCATTCTCAGCAAGCAACGCCATCGATGGAGACTTGTCAACGGAGTGGTCAACGAACGGCGACGGCGATGACGCATTCATTGTGCTCAAGTTCGCTGATCTCATGCTCATAGAGGGCGTTGGGTTCCGGACCAGAGAGATGACCGACGGAACATCAATCACGCTTTCCTACACTGTGACAGTGGATGGAAAGACGACATACGGACCGTTCGAAGCTGGCCCGGGCTTGGCAGTGAGTCTGGTGGACTTCACCGGCATGGAACTACGCTTCGACATCGAAACGTCGACTGGCGGAAATACCGGCGCCATCGAAGTCGAGGTATATGGCGAGTCGGAGATGTGGGCCAGCTCCCCTCACACAGAACCCCCGCTAGCGCCGTCTCGAAAGGGAAAAGAGTGCTCTACTTCAGCGCCGTCCTAGTCGTGCTGCTCATGAGTACGGCGTTGCCAGCTGTAGCTGACCCTGCCGAACCGACGAACTACGAATCGACGGTGTTGGACGTCCAACCCGCAACAAGCGATGTGACGTTCGAAGTAATCGGGGGCGATGCCTTCATCTCCGCCACGGTTGCTCCTGGACATGAACTCATTGTTCCTGGGTATTTCGGTGAGCCGTATTTGCGTATGACAGCCGACGGCACCGTGTTTGCGAACCAGAACTCTCGTGCCCTCTATATCAACCAAGACCGGTATGCCGACGTCACCGTTCCCGACGGATTCCAAGACGGAGCAGATCCAGATTGGATTGAAGTCGGAGAGGGCGGCACGTACGCGTGGCACGACCACCGCACTCACTGGATGAGCAAAGATCTCCCACCGTCTATCTCGGGCTCTGAAACTGAGACCATCTTCCCTTGGCAGATTTCGGTGGTGCTTGATGGTGAAGAGATCGTTGTCACAGGTGAACTCACGTGGCTGCCATCGCGAAGCCCACTCCCAGCAGTCATGGCCGGAATGCTCGGCCTCGTACCACTCATTCTGGGTGGGCAGGTCCGAAAAAAGGCGATCAGATGGCTCTCCTTCCTCGCCGCAGCAGTCGCCCTGCTGGTGGTTGCAACAGAGTGGATCAACACGCCGACCGGAGCGAGAGGGGCACCCCTCGAAGCAGCTTTCCCCATCATGGCGCTAATCGCCTTCTCTGCCCCCCGGTGGACTCCGGGTCTTTCTGCGCTCCTGTCACGCATCACGGACCTCATCGGCTGGTCAGTTCTCGCGGTATGGATCGTGACCGCCGCCAACCGGCTGTGGCTTCCGGTCCTCATTTCAGGCCTCCCCCCGGTCATCGAAAGATTCTCCGTCGCCTTCGTTATTTGGGCATCGGTATCAGGTCTAGCCGTGTCCTTACACGCCCTCCGTTACCAACGGTAAGCCGGTGGCTGTGCCCTCCCAGCCACCGCCACTCGCCCAAAACAATCAAAGACCGTTGAAATAGTCGCATATTGATTAGTTTATGACTATTGAAGTGTGCTATTCTTTGAAGCAGACATTCAAGGCCAACGTCCTCCGAAGGTGGGCGAGATCGAAGGGTATAACCCCCCGACCATCGTCCGGCTCCGATCGCACGGAAGCCATAGTTTCAGGCGAAAGCCTGACGGACATGGAGAGAAGTATGGGAAGGCACAGATCTAGAGCCTTTATGGCTCTTTCGATTGCAGTACTGATGCTCACCGTGAGCGCATGCGGCAGCACCGTGGAGGGGGTCCCGCAAGAGGACTTCGACGCGGTTCAGGCGCAGTTGGATCAGGCACTCGTCGACTTAAGTGCAGCTGAGAATCAGGTTGTTGCAGAACCTGCCAACCAGCAAGTCGTGCAGACGGGCGAGCTAGTGGCTGCCCCACCATCCGCTGTGCTCGGTGATGATGGCTGGAGCAACGCAGAGTCGGTGCGAGGCGGGCTAGAGCTTATTGCTCAACTCGACTCCAGCGGCGATGACGCTTGGGACATTGAAGCTCACCCGCGGGTGTACTTCACCAGCGAAAGCTACGCCACCAACCACTACAGTGGAGACGAAGGCAAGGCTACCCTCGAGGCACTCGGGCTTGGTAACTTCATTGGTTGGCATGTTGTTGATGCCTACACCAAAGAGGTTGTCGCATCTGCTCTATACGAGTCCGCCGGCGACATTGTCCGCGGGCCACACGGCGTCGGTGTTTCACCTGACGGCCAGTGGGGATACGTTGGCTGGTCCGAGAACAACACTGATGGAGGCGACCGGCACAACTACGTCGGCATCATCAACGTCCGGACCATGAAGATGGACAAGATCCTCAAGCAAGAGAGCTACTTCCAGGGCGGAATGCGTGGTCAGGCGTTACACCACATTCAGGCTTGGACCGACCTCGACGGCAACGAGTACGTGATCCTTCAATGGGGCTTCGGCGCCAATGGTGGACCTCACCACATCCTGAATCCGAACGACAACAACTCGGTATTCCGGTCAATCACCTATGACGATGTGAAGCCAATGGGACACCCATTCACCACACCGTCACCAGACGGCAAGTACGTGTATGTGTCGATGGGATCCAATGCTATTCGTTCGTCCCACTCGCCTACAGCTGGCGTCTCCAAGGTGGACGTGCAGACTGGTGAAGTTATTGAAATCACCGGAGTCGGTTGGCACCCAATTGGCATCACGCACACTCAGGACGGCAAATGGACCTACGTAGTTGATGGCCACAGCAGCCACCTCTACAAGATCGACAACGAAACGAACGAAGTAGTGGACGAGACCAGCGCAGGAGTTGCCGGACCATACGGCATTTGCCTGAACTGGGACGAGACGCTTGCCTTCATCGTTGCCAAGGGTGAGGGAACTCACAATATTGGCCACGACCTCGGAATCGTTGATCTGGACAGGTTCGCTGGATATCGCGGAGCTCCTCCGATCTACCTAGGTGGCTCGGCTGCCAGTGTTGATCACTGTGCGCTCCACCCTGACCAAGAGGTCAACGAGATCTGGGTGTCGAACATGAAGGGATGGGAAACCATCGTCGTGGATGCCTCGACCTTCGAGGTCAAGGGATACATCGAAACACCAAACGGTGGTGACACTCATGGTATGGCGTTTGTTTGGTACGACGGCGGCTGGGACACCGGCGAACTCATGGTTGACATGGGCGGACCGAAATCAGCAACCACCAGGGCCGAAATAGCAGCGAACGTCGCCGCTCTTCCGACCGACGGCTAACCACACCAATAACTAGCAACCAGCGGTGCTCCCGGCCTGCAAAGGCCGGGAGCACCCTTTAGAAGGAGATACCGCAAAATGAACATACGCTTCATCCGAATGACCGGCCTCGGATTGGCCCTCATGCTCGGTGCTGCAGCCTGCAGCGGCTCCACCTCAGAACCCGCACCTACCGCTCCACCCTCCACCTCAGCTACCCAAGTCACCGCCGCCACAACGACTTCAACCACAATGGCCACAACTGAACCCGCAGCCACAGAGCCGGTAGCAACTGATCCAGTTGCTACCGGTCCCACCGAGCTCACCATCGGAGCAGAGGACAACGAGGGCTTCTCGACGAACTACTTGACTGCACCTGCAGGTGAAATAAGTGTTACCTTCAAGAACACCGACGCCGGTAGTGGAGAGCCTCACAACTGGCGGGTGACGGTCGACGATGCGATATTCATGACAAATTCCACCGTGGGTCCCGACACACAAACAGTGACCTTCACCATTGGCACCCCAGGCGAGTACGACTTCTTCTGCGATGCCCATCTCGAGGTCATGAATGGCGTTCTCACGGTCACGCCTTAGTAGTCGTGCCGAAACGTACCAACCACTACCCACCAAGGAAGTCGAGCATCATGAATGGCCGTTATCAGACGCTAGCCCTCCTGTTGGGATTCGCTCTCATAGCTGCGAGTTGCACGGCAGGAGCCTCGAGCAGCACAGCGACTGACTCTGCTCTGGCAGCTGGCGAGAGCGTTGTTGTGACGCCCGATTATGAGGCAGAAACAACGGTCGTCAACGTGCTCCTGACGGACACCGGCATCGAGCCTTCGACCATCTTCCTCCCGGCCGGTCGTCCGATCCGATTGGTGCTGCGCAATCGAGGCACTCGAGAGCATCACTTCCGGGTGGGAGGAATTGTTCCCGCTCAGCTCGCCTGGCTCGTGTTCCCGGACTTCGACGCGTACGACGTGGCGAGCATGTCCCCCGACGAGCTCAGCGCCGCAGGTCTTGATGGAGACATCGACGACCTCGAACACACCTTGCATCATATGATCCCCACCTTTGTTCCTTTCAAGGAAGAGTCGCCGGCAGGTATTAGGCCCATCCCCAACGAGGTCCACGGCTATGCGACCCTCGGCGGAGCAGACGTTTTGTCATTTATCGCCCTCAACACGGGCGCGTTTGTCGCAGAAGATGTACGCTTCCCAGAGTTCACCGCTCGAGTGATCGTCTTCGAGCCTGACGCATGATCGAAGGAGAACTCACATGACTTGGCGGGCAGCTGTTCTCAAAGCGCTTCTCATCGTCATCTATTTTGCGTTTGCCACCGTCTGGCTCCCGAACGCGATAATCAACCTCACATCTATCGCCGAAGCAAGCTCGTTCGTCCGTGAGACCGTGGTGCTCTTGGTCTGGGGTGTCGGACTTCTTGGTGGCCTAATTGGACTGAGCCAGGCCCACAAGCGAGGCATCATCTAGTGGCCATCAACGACTCGCTGTCGTACTACGACAAGAACATTCCGTGTCTGGCTGCGTGCCCCGTGCACACCAACGCTGGCGCCTATGTTGCGGCAATCGCCGACGGCGACGACCTCACCGCATATCTCACCGCTCGCCTCCCCAACCCATTCGCCTCAGTCTGTGGTCGCGTCTGTGCTGCCCCCTGTGAGGCAGCCTGCAGACGCGGGACGGTGGACTCCCCCGTCGCAATCCGGGCCCTCAAGCGATTCGTTACAGAAAAGCATGGCGTCGAAGCCGGCGGGGATGCCTGGCGGGAGGTTTCCGCTCCGGCGAAGGCTGAACGAGTCGAGTCCATCGGGATCATCGGTGGCGGACCCGCCGGAATGGCCTGTGCCCACGACCTGCGCCGCCTCGGATATCGGGTTTCTGTGTACGAGGCAACCGGCCAGCTCGGCGGCATGATGAAGCTCGGCATCCCTGAGTACCGACTCGATAGGAAACTCCTCCAAGCAGAGCTGGACTCGATAGTTAGCCTCGGAGTTGACGTCCATCTCAACACCAGACTTGGCAAAGACATCACCATCGCCGAGCTTCAAGACACCCACGACGCTCTGTTCCTCGCGATTGGAGCTTCACTGGGCCGCGGCCTGAACATCGATGGATCTCAGTCAGACGGTGTCCTGCGGGCGATCGAGTTCCTCATCAACATCAACCAAGGCTTCAAAGTCGACGTGGGTGAACGGGTCGTGGTGATCGGCGGAGGCGACGTTGCCATGGACGCAGCGCGGACCGCTCTTCGTAGCGACGAATACGAGGCTGCCAGAGCCGCCCAAGACCTCACCAACACAGCCGCACTTGACGCCGCTCGCAGCGCTGCCAGAGCCGGGGCCAAGCAAGTTACCGTCATCTCGTTGGAGTCTGAGAGCGAACTGCCAGGTTCACCCTTCGAACTTGCCGAAGCCCACGAAGAGGAAATCGCCTTTGTACATCGAAGGGGCCCATCTCGGATCCTCAACACCAATGGCAAAGTGACCGGCATTGAAACGGTCGGAGTCGAATCTGTCTTCGACGCTCAAGGGCGGTTCGCACCGCAGTACAACAGGAGCGACATCCAAGAGTTCGAGGCTGACACCGTCATTCTCGCCATTGGCCAGGCCGTTGATGTTGACTCTCTGGGAACCGACGGACCCGAACTGTCCCCAAGGCGCACCATTGCAGTGGGCGCTGAGTCCATGCTCACCTCAATGAAGGACGTTTGGGCGGGAGGAGACGCCGCCCACGGCCCTCGATCGCTCATTGACGCCATTGCAGACGGCCGGAAGGTAGCTGCTGAAATGCATCAACGGTTTGGGGGTTCCGAGGCAGAGAGTGTCGCTGGAGAGCAAGTCGAACTTACCCAGTTCCACCGTCTGGACGACACCTACGACCGGGTGGACCGTCTCGAGGTTCCTACCTTGGAAACAGGACGCAGAATTGGCCTTGCCGAAGTGGAGACCGGCTTCACAGAGCAACAGGCTCGGTGCGAAGCCGCACGTTGCCTACGTTGCTTCTCCAACATCCAACTCGACGCTGACGCCTGTGTCTTGTGCGGCCTCTGTGTTGACGTGTGCCCCGTCGACGTGATTTCCATCGTGCCAGCCTCAGACTTCGGCGCCGACGAAGAAGGATCAGCACTCCTTCTCGACGAAGATCGATGCATCCGCTGTGCGTTATGTGTCGAAAGATGCCCAACCAAAGCCCTCTCAATGAGCAGTTGGATCGGCCTCGGATCACTCCCCCTACAAATACTTAGCAACGCGAAAGTTGACGCATGAGGTTCCGAAATACACGAGTCGGCAAGTCCATCTTCAGAACCCCCGAACGGGTCACTAAGCGAGACCAAGCAGCTGGCCACTGGGCAAGCTTTCTTCTCCATATCTATCCTGTAAAGGTGCGAAGATCGGAGATTCGATTCCGCTTCAGCTGGTACCTCGGAGTCATCTCAACCGTCCTGCTCGGGTCGCTCGTCGTCTCAGGTATCTACCTGATGTTCTTCTATGTGCCATCGCCATCAAACGCCTACGCGGACATCCAATACCTGCAAACCGACGTTGCTTTTGGACAGTTCATCCGCAACGTGCATCGATGGTCAGCTCACCTCATGGTGCTCGCGGTGGCTGCGCATATGGGACGAGTGTTCTATCGAGGCGCATACAAGTCACCGAGAGAGTTCAACTGGATCATCGGAGTGATCCTGCTTGTTCTGACTCTACTGCTCTCCTTCACTGGATACCTGCTGCCCTGGGACCAACTTGCCTACTGGGCCGTCACAGTCGGATCGTCGATGGCCGATTTTGTCCCGTACATCGGTGAACAGGTCAAGTCGATCCTTCTCGGGGGCGATCAGGTTGGGGAATCTACGCTGATCCGGTTCTATGTCTTACATGTGGCAGTCCTCCCCTCACTCATCTTCTTCACGCTCATGGTCCATCTGTGGCGCTGGAGGAAGGACGCAATGCTTGATCAAGGCAGCAGCGAGGAGGCAACATGACCGAGCCACGAACTGAAGGCGGCCGTAGAGTCTTGGGCATCGTGCCTGGACAGCCCCCAGGCGGCGAACGAAAGGATCCTGCGGAACAGGATCTTGTGATGGTCTGGCCGCATCTCCTGGTACGACACGCCGTGGTGGCGCTGGCCGTAATTCTTTTCGTTCTTGTGCTCGCGTTGCTTTTCGATGCGCCGTTACGTGAAATTGCCAATCCGTTCGAGACACCAAACCCTGAGAAAGCGCCTTGGTACTTTGCAGCATTGCAGGAGCTCCTATCACTGTTCCATCCAATGATTGCTGGAGTACTGGTGCCAGGTGCCATCATCACTGGACTGCTTGCGCTGCCATACATTGATCGCAACAGCGCTCTCACTGCCAAGTCTCGCAAAGTAGCCGTATCTGCATTCACAGCGTTCTTGGTGCTCTGGATCGTTCTTACGATCATCGGATTCGCGTTTAGAGGCCCCAACTGGAACTGGGTGTGGCCATGGATTGAATGGCACGGAGAACTATGACAAATAACTCGAACACTCCGACCGATATGGGCAGAAGGACCTTCCTCTCTCGCGCATGGAAAGCAGGATTGGCACTCATTGCAGTGGCTGGCAGCTGGACCACCCTTGACATCCTGCGCTCAATTCGAAGTTCAGGACTCGGTGGAATCATCCGAGCAGCCCAAGCTACAGACGTCACTGAGGTTCCGTTGTACATTCGCGGCGCTCAGTCTTACCTCACGCTCATCGACGGTGAAGTAGTTGCACTCTGGCAACGCTGTCCACACCTTGGTTGCCGTGTGGCGTGGTGTGACTCCTCTCGGGAGTTCGAGTGCGCCTGTCACGGCTCAACTTTCAATCGTGCTGGCGAAGTGAGATCTGGTCCCTCCCCTCGGGGCATGGACCGGTTTGCTGTGGCAGCAGACGCCGACATCATCGAGGTAGATACTGGCACAGTAACTGAAGGTGCTCCTCCCGGTTCTGAGTCCATCGATGAACCCCCAACAGGAGCAGGCTGCTCGGGGCACGCCACATGACCGATCAGAACACGCAACAGGAACACCGGCTCCAGACCTCAACGCAACGCTGGATGTGGGCCGGCCTCATCCTCATGGGGCTCCTCGCCGTAGCCTTCCC
>CAXMSI010000026.1:0-7234 GCA_964196085.1 uncultured Acidimicrobiia bacterium
AGGCTCCGCAATCAAATCAATCGTCGACAAGGTCTATCCGATGGAGCGTGCACCGGCGGCTCACGACCGCGTCGAAACAGAGCAACGCCTCGGAGCGATCGTGATCTCTGTGGCGAATGAGCCTCCCCCAGATCAAACAACTATCTAACGTCTCGAACACCGCAAGCGTGAAACGCTCTTATTTCCGAACAACCCCAACTGTGGCCCAACATTCTTCGACGAATGTTCCGATTGCTCCCTATAGGGATCATCCCTCCGCCAGGTTCGACTTGAAGTCTGCAATGAGTGACTCGCCTGCGGGACCCTCGGCATGAAGCCGGTCGGCACGATCAATGAGAAGTGATATCAGCGAAGCTCCGCACTCGAGCTCTGTTGTTCGAGCGGCCAGCTTCTGACCCTCCTCAACCCAATCTTCGAACGCAAGTGGTCCTCCGAGGGCTGCAAATTCCGCCACGGATATCTCTCCAACTTGATCAATGAGTGACTGATTAAGCGCGACCATGTCGTCTGCCAGATCATCACAGGGTCCCGCCGCGGCCACTGAGTCTCCGCTGTTGCTGAAGGACACCTCAGCGGGCAGCCACACCCAGCTAAGGATGATGATGAGCACGACAAGAATTAGGGTTCCTTTGCCCCACCATTCGAGTCCTTTGAACCAGTCGATCGCCTTTTTGGCCATTTGCCTATCTCCTTCTCATTGCGTCGGTACTGCAGTCAGCGCAATCACTGCCCTGCGAGCTTTCACCTTGTAAATCGTGTTGTGCCGAGCTTTTGCTTGGTCAACGGCGCCTTTGTTGCCTCTGCAGCACGTTGCCTCTTGGGAGGCCTCGATACCGCTTTTCAAACCACATCGTCGGGTTCGGGGGATTGTCCAATAGTCGGCTCCAGTCCAAGCTCGTCCTGACTTCGGCCTCTGCGGCGACTCGCCTGCGAGTGCTCAAAGCTAGGAACTCCCGTCGATAGAACCGATAAAACGTCTGCGTCATAACTACACACACAAACCAGCCCTCACAATTGTTTACCTAGTGACCGATATTTCTCGGAGAACACGACACCTCGAGACCTAGCCACAGACACCAGCACCTCAGGAGCAACTGCTGTCGTAGACTAAGGAACGAGGGCCGCGCCGGCACTGGGATGACCGTTCGAAAGCGAGAAATGTTACGGTCGAACAATGATTGGCTACTTCCATCCTGTCGTCGGCTGTTGACCGCAGAACCCTCAGAGAACGGAACTCATCCACACTCCGCTCGTCGAGGAGAATTGACGCGAAAGTGACTACGGATAAGAAGGTTGGGAGCTCAAGTACCTACTGGTGTCTGCGGTCGTCCTACTGAGATGCACCGCCTGCCACAACTCCAGTCATCGTCGATCGTTGGCACCGCTGTCGAAATCTGGAATAGGGTTGCCTCCAAATGTGCTGACACTCCATACAGACTCCTACGCAGGGAACAATATGGACAACTCCAAGACCGCTCTTGTTACCGGAACCACCTCCGGGCTTGGGTTCGAGGCAGCCGCACAGCTGGCCGAAAAAAACTATTCACGAATCATCATCACTGGAAGAAACGAAGCTCGGATCCAAGACGCTGCGAGTCGGCTGACCAGTCGAACTGGCAAGACCGTTTTCGAGACTCTGGTTCTCGACCTCGACGACATGGCAAGTGTCGAGACCGCAGCCACCGCCTTGGCAGATCGCGGCGGAAGTATCGACACGCTAATTCTCAACGCAGGGATCGCTCCGCCACCCAACGCCACCATCACAGAAGGCGGGTTGGAAGCAACTGTTGCGTCCAGTCTGATCGGACACCATCTGCTCACTATGCGAATTCTCGAGGCTGACCTTCTAGCCGAAGGGGCAAGCATTGTGATCGCCGGCTCCGAGGCTGCTCGCGGCGATGTTCCAACGTTCAAGCCTGTTGATGCGCACGCTGTTGCCAACGAACACTTCGAGGGCGACCTAGAAAAGGCCATTGAGGTGCAGATGCGAATGCAAGCACCAGCGAAGTACAAGACGGGTGACACTTACGCCACTGCCAAGGTTTACGTAGCGTGGTGGGTTGCAGAATTGGCTCGGCTCCTGCCAGACGGGGTAGCGGTGAATGCCGTATCTCCTGGCTCGACTCCAGATACCGACGCTATTCGGAATGCTCCGTTCTACATGCGAGCCTTTATGGTTCCAATCCTCAAACTCTTGCCAGGTATGTCGCACTCGGTTGCTGATGGCGCAGCACGCTATCTAGAAGTTGCCGACTATGACCGAAGTATCACCGGCAAGTTCTTTGCCAGCAAGCCAAAGAAGATGACTGGTCCACTCGAAGAGATGCAGATGGATCACTTCACCAATGACGCAGCTCAGACTGCCCTGTGGAAGGTGACCTCCCGGGTAGCTGGAGGGGTGTCCTACCCAACTGCATAGGCCAACGCGCAAGAACAGATGGAAACTCAAGCAAGTGCCGGGCTCCCATCCGTTTGATATATCCTCAGGCACTACGAAAGCACCCCGAGGGGTGCTTTCGTAGTGTTTGGGACGTCTATGACTCCCTAGGAATTACTTACTTGTCATCACTCGTTTCGGCTATCCATGACGCTTGCTGAGTGTCCCAGTCTGCTCGACTAACCACCTGGCACTGTTGGGACTCAAAGTAGCCCGCCCACAGTTCGCAGCTTCCATCAATCTGGAACTCGACAGTCTCTACTTCTGCGTATTGAAAGACGTTCGCCAACAGTTCAGCCTTAAAAAATACGCTTCCCGTTGATGTGTTGGCATTGTTGACGTAGATCCCATCATTGAAATCTACAACCAACGCTCCATCAGTGAGCGTCACTGACTCAAGGGCACTTGCTGTGTCTTTCGAGAAGAACGAACTAATGCCCGATCCCTGTTCACGGGGCGTCGGCCCTGCAAGCAACGCCAGGAGAGAACCCTCGACAGGGTCGGCTCCAGCATCAATCGTTCGGAATACCGTCGCATTGAACTCTGGGACGTCTTGGGTTCCGCAGCCGAATACAACAGTGACGCTCTGGGAGTCACCGTCAGCGACGAGGAAATTGGGAAGAGAGTCACACAGGGCAGGATCGACGTCACTGTCAAGAGGGTCTCCCGACGAGGTTAGGTCAATCACTTGTGGCGGCTCGGTTGCAGGTGGAACAGTCGCAGGTGCAACAGTGGAAGCAGGTACAGTCGTGGAATCGACAGATGTAAAAGTGACGCCAGCCACTTGTTCGATTTCGATCCGTACGGGAAGCCAAGCCATCCCCGCAACAGCAACCGACAACAGCAACCCAGCGGTAAGGGCA
The DNA here is from genome assembly GCA_964196085.1 of uncultured Acidimicrobiia bacterium. Taxonomy (GTDB): domain Bacteria; phylum Actinomycetota; class Acidimicrobiia; order Spongiisociales; family JAENVV01; genus CAXMPE01. The sequence goes on from CAXMSI010000026.1 coordinate 3,301, forward strand.
AACACCCACACCTTACGATTTCTGTTCAGACGGGAGCCCCCGTCGCGGGCTTTCTGGTCATCGAACATAGTTCGCTCCAAGCATTCTGCGAGCAACTCGCTTGGGAACATTGGTCATTGTTGCGGCGGTCTCTCTAAGAACCGCTCGTTTTGAAAGAGTCACTTGGACCTCCTAGTTGGGTACTACTTACCCCACACACAAAGCTCAAAGGACAATTGTTTACCCAACCAAAGTAATTTTTTGCGAAGCCAGAAGCAACTGCCTCCAGGCCCCATCCGTTCTGGGATGTGAAGGATCTCGCGGCCTTGGTTACGCCGGACCGCGCGAACCAGACATAATGGGGCACGACCGAACAAGGATGAGTTATGGATAGGGTCTCAGAATTCTGGGAAAACACGCAGGAAGTTCTACAGAATTACCCGATATTGGGCGCGGTGATCATCATCGTCTTTTTCGCCATCCTCGCCCGACTCGCCGATCGGTTCCTGTCGGGGACGGCTAAGAGACTTGCCGCCCGTTCACAGACCGATTTCGACGACAAGCTGATCGACCTCCTTCATCGGCCGATTTTTAACACCGTTGCCTTGGTAGGGCTCCTGCTTGCTACCTACTCGCTTGACCTGGCTGACTCTCTTGAACTCGTCACCCTGACCACTGTTCAGACAATCCTTGCAGTTGTTTGGCTGATCTTCCTACTTCGAGCCTCCAAGTTGTTCTTGTCTGCGATGAGGAGCCAGGAGCAACGCTTTGGTTTTGTACAGACCGCCACCGAGCCTCTGCTGGCAAACACCCTTTCGGTGATCTTGTTCATAGCTGGTGCCTACTCACTTCTCCTCATTTGGGGCATCAACGTGACGGGGCTCCTTGCCTCTGCTGGGATTGTTGGCCTCGCCTTGAGCTTCGCTGCCCAAGACACGCTTGCGAATCTATTTGCAGGCGTCGCCATCCTTGCTGATCGTCCTTATGAGGTAGGTGATTTCATCATCCTCGACGGCCTTGAGCGTGGTCAGGTGACCCGCATTGGGTTGCGCAGCACGAGGCTGCTTACAAGGGAGGACATTGAGGTTTCTATTCCTAATGGACTCATGGGCAGCTCGAAAATCGTGAACGAAGCTGGCGGTCCGCCTCGCCAGGTACGTATCGCTGTCAGCGTTGGCGTGGCTTACGGATCCGACATCGACCAAGTCATGGAGGTACTGCTCTCGGTAGGGGGTGCCCACGACAAGACCCTCTCGGTCCCCGAACCGCAAGTTAGGTTTCGGGCGTTCGGGGATTCAAGCCTCAACTTCGACCTGCTTTGCTGGATCAAGGACCCAGCGGTTCGGGGCAGGGTGATTCACGAACTCAACTGTGAGGTATACAAACAGTTTTCCAAGTCAGCTATCCAGATTCCTTTCCCGCAACGAGACCTGTACATCAAGGAGATGCCAAAGGCCTCCGACTCGGGTAGTCCGAGCCAGTAGAGCAATGCGTCGGCTGGACGTGACAGTTCCTCGTCTTGTCTCAAAGCCAAGGCTCACTTCGGCGTAATCGGGTCGCCCAATACCCGCAGGCACCCAGCGCCACGAAGCCGCCAAGGACCGTTGCGTAGACCCACACCTGCGGGGTATTCCAGGCGATCTCTTGGCGGAAGCGAAGGATGGCTAGCAGTTGCAGCGACCCAAGCACACCCGCTCCGGCTGTAGCTGGCTGGACTCGTTTCCAGTCGGCTTCTAGGGCCATGTGCACCATGGCTACTGCGAAACCGATCATCCAAGCGCCGAATGCTTGGCTAGTGATTGTGGTCAGGGGCCAAGGCCACATCCAAGACGCAGCTGAAGGGTTTGCAAGGAGTGTGACGCCTCCGATGAATAGGGCCCCTCCTATGAGGGTCAAGCCTGCCCGTAGGCTCGTTGGTATTGGCGCCTGTCTCTCTGGGGTACGCCCGCCTCGCATCATTTGAATAGAGAGGATCACGAGCATCAGCGGCGGGACAACAAGGTAAACAGCAAACCACGCCCATGTTCCGAAGCTCTGGACGAGACCAGACGAATTGAAGTGGTACTCATTTGTGTTGGTAAGAGAGACGAAAAGGGTGAGTGAGGTGAATACCAGCACGGCCGGGATTGCTATTCGAGTGTCGGCCCATGCGCGTCTTCGAGCTGCAGAGAACTCAATAACAGCAGCCGACAGATAGGCACCACCGAGGACCACTGCCGACAGCGGCGAGACGGACCACGAGAAGTACTGGTCGGCGTTCTGCGGCACAAAGTACAGAGGCAGGCCAATGATGAGGACGAGTAATCCTGCAAGGATGAGTAACCGGCGCATGCTCGCGGTCGTATTGGAGCCGGTTCTCTGAAAGTCCATGCTGGTCAGTTTAGATTCCGGGTTGACCCTGTGATGCCTCAGTGGGCTGCCCTCAATGTCCCGAACCGAGATCGAGCGAGGGACAAAACTATTTCGCATCCGACTAGTGCCTAGGCGATCTTGTGTAGTTGGCTGCCATTAAGACGAGCCAAGCTCATGACCTGCTGCCGAATGGCGAATACACCGTCGTGTGAAGCCATCGGTTCCGCCGGAAACCCAACAGCACTTGGCGTTCGGCTGCCATCTAGACTCCGATCATGCTTTTTGCCATATACACAGAGGACAATGATGGGGCTCTTCCTATTCGGAAGGCCAACAGAGATGCGCATCTCGAGTATGTGAAAGGCTTCGACGTCGTAACAGGCGGGCCGATTCTTGACGATGTTGGTGACATGGTGGGATCTGTTGTGATCCTCGATGCCGCCGATTTGGCGGCCGCCGAGGATTATGCGGCCAACGACCCGTACAAACTGGCCGGCCTCCCCAAACTCACCAAGATCTGGGCTTGGAAGCAATCTGTAGGCCGAATCCCAATCACCTAACCAGCAGCCACTTGTTCATACGGTGGGTCAGTGGGTGGTTAGGTGGCACTCCAAGGGGCGCCGCTGAGGTACTTCCAACCAGCGTCGGGGAGTAAGGCAACTGCTGTGCCGCCTTCTGCGCTGAGGGTGTCTACTGCTGCTTTTAGGACCGCACCCGAAGAGGTGCCCACGAACATGCCTTCTTCGTGCATTGTGGTGAACACCATGGCATCGGCTTCGTCTCTGTGGATCTGGTGTTGATCGGTTACTAGCGCTAGGTCAGCAATGATGGGTTGGAATGGGTCGTCCTGGGACCGCATGCCACCAATTGGGTCTTCATAGTGTGGTTCAACTGAGTGCATTCGGGTGGTTGGCCAGGTTGGGGCGAGGCCGCGGGTGTTGCCTGTAAGGGTGCCGCCTGTTCCGTATGGGGCAAAGAAGTGGGTTGGTGGTGCTTCGAGGTCCCAATCGCGGAGGATCTCTTGGGAGGTGCCAACTTCGTGAGAGTATGGGTTGAACTCGTTTTCGTACTGGTAGCACATGTGCCCAACGCCCTCACCAACTAGTTCTTCGGCCTTTGCTATTGCTGCAGCTGGGGGGCCGTCAACCTCTACGAGTTCGGCTCCGTAGGCACGGAGTACTTGCTTGCGTTCTTCGGTAGCTGCTGCAGGAATGCAAATGATCATTCTGTGACCGTTGACGATGGCGATCCTTGCAAGGCCAATGCCGGTGTTACCTGAGGTTGCTTCGACCATGGGTTGTCCTGGGCGAAGTTTGCCGGTCTTGACGGCATCTTCATACATGAAGAATGCAGCCCGGTCTTTGACGGATCCGGTGGGGTTGTACCATTCGAGCTTTGCGAACAACCGGGTTCGGGTCGGCGCGAGGTTTCTCAACTCAACAAGGGGTGTATTGCCGACGGACTGCATAGGGCAGGAGTCTAGGAATCAACGCGGCTGTATCCGCGGAGCTTTCACGGCGTTGATGCCGGAAAGACCTTCATCTCTTGGCGAGGTAGGTTCCTTGTTCCTCAGAAACCAGCACGAGCCCGTCGGCGACCACCA
>CAXMSI010000026.1:7244-14124 GCA_964196085.1 uncultured Acidimicrobiia bacterium
GAAAGGCCAGCAGCCTCCCACAACCGCGGCCAAGTGCCAACGTCGTTCCAACCAGCGCCAAGCGGGACCATGGACGAAACATCGGTTCGCTCCCACACTCCCCTATCAATTGATGCCGAGGGAGAAGACAGGAATGCTTCGGCTGCTGGCTCAATCTCGGCGCTTTTTGGGTCGATGCCAAGGAGGCTCTGCTCGACAGCGGACAGGAGCTCTGGTTCAAACCTCCGGAGCTCAGCAATCAGCACGTCTGCGCGCACCACAAACATGCCACTGTTCCACATCCACCCGTCGGCAATCAGCTCCTGTGCCTTTGCTTCTGGAGGCTTCTCTAGGAACCCAGTTAGCGGTGCTGGCGACGAGCTTGCATTCGATGCAGCAAGATATCCAAAGCTTGAGTCGGCATTGGTGGGTGTCACCCCAAAGCAGACAAACTCGCCCGTTTCAGCAGCAGCAACTGCAACCGTTAGGGCGGTCGAGAGGGCCCGTTCATCTCCAAATGCATGATCAGAGGGAAGCACAACCATCACATCAGGGCCGTGAGAGAGCAACGCTGTTAAGGCCAACGCAGCTGCTGTTCCCCGATCGCCAGGCTGAAAAATAAGCTGCCTAGCGGGGCAATGCTTTCTCAATAGGTCGCGATGCATCTTGCGGCCAATGACCTTTGCAACCCCACCGAACTGTTCAGTCCGCCGAAGAGCCGCCTCAATCATCACCTCATCACCGAGGAGCGTTAGGAACTGCTTGGGCGTTGCGGGGGTGGAGAGCGGCGCCAAACGCGAACCAACGCCTCCGGCCAACACGACCGGCTGAACAGCCACTATTCGCCCGTGAAGTCAGGGCTGCGCTTCTCCAAGTAGGCCACAACAGCCTCGGTGAAGTCAGATGAGTGAATAAAGGCTGCATTCCATACAGCCATGTGCTCGAGCGCTTCATCAACGGTTCTGCCGTCGTTGGCACGAAGCATGTTCTTCGACCCCTGCACAGCAAGCGGAGAGTTGGCCGCTATCTCCTCAGCCAAGGCCAATGCGGCTGCATAGGTAGCGTCAAAATCGTCATGCACACTGTTGAGCAACCCAACCAAAAGCGCATGTTCAGCACCGAAGTCTCGGCCGGTGTAAATCATTTCCGCAGCTGCAGCGGCATTGATAATGCGAGGGAGTCGTTGCAACGTTCCAACGTCTGCTGCCATGGCAATCTTGGTTTCCCTCACACTGAATATCGAATCTTTTGCCGCAAGCCGCATGTCACACGCAGTGATCAAATCCATACCAGCCCCAAGGCAGTGGCCATGGATCACTGCAATGGTGGGCTTATCAGTGTTTGCAAAGCACGACATGGAGTCCTGCATGCGAAGAATGCTTTGGTACGTAGCCTTTCGCTTAGCCACTGGGGACGAAGCAGCACCAGACGGTGACTCTCCAGAAGCTAGGAGAGGACCGAACTCCTGCAGATCAATGCCCGCAGTAAGGCCCCTTCCACGACCCGCCACCAAGATCACCCTGACCGAGTCGTTTACATCAAGAGCAGCAACAGCTTCGGGTATTGCATCCCAAAGCTCTTGGTTGAGCGCATTGAGCTTTTCAGGTCGGTTCAGCCAGACTGTCGCCACCGCACCTGAATATGTAACTTCAACCATGTTGCTAATTCTGAGCCTCTCCGATGATGAGGAAATCGTAGTGCGCCCACCCATCAAGACGTCTCTATAGACTCCCCATATGAAAGACACCAACAAAGGTCAGCTCGTTCCCTGGGCTATTGCTGGAACCTTACTTTCATTGGTTCTTCTCCTCCTCGGCCTGCAGCGGCTCTCTGGGCAGGCCTTCCTCCACAACGACGACATAGCAAGAGCAGTCCAGATCCGAGATCTCTGGAATGGTCAAGGTTGGTTCGACCTTCACCAGTACCGCCTTGGCCTCGAACCCCCCATCGTCATGCACTGGTCAAGACATGTCGATCTGCTTGTCTCTGTGCTCGCTGCCCCTTTTAGAATCTTCCTTAGCGATGAGACCTCGCTGATGATTGCTGGAGTGTTGTTCCCCCTCGCTTTGGTATGGGTCCTGCTTTGGCTTGGAGCCAAAATCGCTCAGGTCGTTGGAGGGCGCGAAGCTTTCATACCCGCCCTCTTCTTCATTTCGATCTCAGCTTGGACCCTTTCGCAATTTTCGGTGGGTCGCATTGACCATCACGGCCTCCAGATCGTCCTGGCACTTACCCTTCTCTTGAGCGTCTTACGCGTGGAACGCCAGAAGTCTGCCGTCGTCGGTGCTCTCGCCGCCGGAATCGCTCTGAGCATTGGCCTCGAAGCTGTTGGGGTGGTAGCCGGAGCCATGCTCGCAGTTGGCTTGGTTTGGGTTCGGGTAGGCAGGCCAGCAGCAACCGGCACCACAATCTTCTTCCTTGGTACTCCGGTAGTGGCTGCAGCTGAAACGTTGATTTTTGGCCCATCGGGCCGACTCTCAACGAACGCGTGTGATGTGTTCTCTCAGCCGACTTTGTGGCCTCTCCTCCTTATCGGCGTTGCAGTCGCAGCGGTAACTCGGGCCCGAGCTGATCGCGTAAGCCATCGCTTGGCCCTGATATCGGGGGCGGCAATTGTTGGTGTCGGCCTCTTGGGCGTACTTTCGCCTGATTGTCTGAAAGGGCCATACGCCTTTGTTGATCCTTGGCTACGGGACAACTGGATGACGAACATCTCCGAGATGCAGAACACGGTTAGCCAGTTCGCACGACAGCCAGGATGGGTTGTTGGATGGATGTTGACCGCTGGCCTTACGTTGATCCTTGGTGCGTGGGCTTTTCGAAAGGACCTTCCATCTGCCCCCGGCTGGCGCATAGTGCCGTTCATTGTTCCTCCCATCTTGGTGGCCGTCAGCCAGGCTCGTGGAGTTGCGATTGTTACCGCACTCTCAGCCCCCTACCTGGCTGTCTGGTTCGTCAAGGCCAACAGGCGTATGTCTCTTCAAAATCCCATAGCTCGCGGCATCGTGAGCTCATGGCTAATAATCGGCCTGTCTGGGGTGCTGCTCCCCCTTCTATGGACTTCTCCACAACCAACGACGTCAAAAGTCTGCCAGAACCCTGATGTGAATACGCTGCCTCAATTTCCTCCCGGTTCCCTTGTCTTAGCTCCGATCGATCTGGGCCCTGAACTTTTGTTGGAGATTCCCAGCATCCAAGTGATCGCTGCTCCCTATCACCGAAACAACCCCGGCAACCTCCTCTCCATGCAGGTACGACGGATGGAGCCCACGAGTGCTACTGGGGCACTACTTTCAGCCAAGGTCGACTTCTATCTCCTCTGCGACTTTGGTCAGGTCCCAATCGAAGGCACACTTGATGCGGCCCTCCTCGCCGGTGACCCGCCCGACGGGTTGAACCTCATTGAAACAGCAGAACCGTTCCTTCTCTACAGCGTTGCAAGCTCCTGAGTCGACGTTTCGAATTTCGGCAGCCAACAACCCTTACTGGCGCCCACTCTTGACAGCCAGGTAGGCAAGTCTCTTTTGTTGCAGATGCGAATAAGACATCGCGTCAAGAATCACCGCAGTAACCATAGAAATGCCAGCAAGAACCAGCAGGCTCGCTGCTGCAATCGCCGTTGGGACACGAGGAACAAGCCCCGTCTTTGCGAACTCGACAATGACAGGAACACCTAGGCCCAGCGACAAGGCTGTAAGAAGGGTGGCGATCACTCCGAAAAGTAGAAACGGCCTCACGTATCTGAGAAGGCGAGCTACGTAACCCAAGATTTTGAAGCCGTCGGAGTATGTTCTGAGCTTGCTCTCGGTACCTTTAGTCCTATCGCCGTAGTCAGCTGGGATCTCAGCTGTGCGCAAGCCAAGCTGGATAGCGTGGATTGTCATCTCCGACTCAGTTTCGAAGCCTGCCGCAAGGGCAGGGAAGGACTTTACAAATGATCGAGAGAACACTCGATAGCCCGAGAACACATCGGTGAACTTGCTCCCAAAGGACCTCGCAACCAAGGCATTGAATACTCGGTTACCAAGCCGATGTCCTGACCGGTAGGCGGCTTCCCCAACGGTCCTTCTCGTACCAACCACCATGTCGAGATGTTGAGATACCAACGCCTCGACTAGGGCCGGTGCCATGGCTGCATCGTAGGTCCCGTCACCATCGGCCATCACGAAAATATCAGCCTCCACCTCCGCAAAAGCACTCCTCACGACAAACCCCTTGCCCTGTCGAGGTTCCGTGCGAATCACTGCACCCGCCCGGGCGGCCTCAACAGCGGTCTCGTCGGTGGAGTTGTTGTCAAACACGTAGATGACGGCCTCGGGCAGGGCGTCCCGAAAGTCGGACACGACAGCTGCAATGGCCTTGCCTTCGTTGTAACACGGCAGAATGACCGCAATCCTCTGTTGGTCAGAAGAGTTAGAAGCATCCATTAGTTGATCCTGCCTGCATCGTGTACCCCCCAAAGATACAGAAAGACTTGCAGTCTCGGACAACATTCTCAACTGTGACTGACAAGGCAAGCGGGGTTGCTACACACTGCCTTCGGCCAATTGCGTTCGCAATTCCCTTATGCTCTCCCCATGGATCTATACAAAGCGCTTTACACAACACGGGCCATGCGACGGGTCTCAGCCGAGCCCGTCGCTCAAGAAACAGTTGACATCATGCTTGATGCTGCCATTCGGGCACCTTCGGGAGGCAACAACCAAAACTGGAAGATGATGACGATTACCGACGAGGACTTGCGCGCAAAACTGGGTCCGCTCTACCGAGATGCTTGGGAGATTCTGGGCAACACGGTGTACAAGGGGGTCGATCGGTCTCGCGGGTCAAGCGAGTCACAACGGCAAACCCACAACATTCTGAAATCTTCAACTTGGCTCGCTGACAACTTCGAGACGGTGCCACTCTGGGTGTTCTTCTTCCATCGCAACGACCCAAGTGGTGCCTCAATCTACCCCGCAGTCTGGAACCTCATGCTCGCTGCTCGGGGCCAAGAGATCGGCACTTGTCTCACCACCATTTTGGGCGTCTTCAAGTCAGACGAGGTCCTCGACATCCTCGATGTACCAAAGGACAAGGGCTGGACGCTTGGTGCGTCTGTCTCCTGTGGGCATCCCCTTGGCCGTTGGGGCACAGCTACCCGCAAGCCAGCACAAGACGTCACTTTCTCCAATACATGGGGGACTCCCCTGGGTCGAGAGATTGATAGCCCGCTGTGGATTGGGGAGTAGATGCGCCTCGGCATAGACCTCGATGGAGTCGTTGCTGACTTCTCGAAAGGTTGGATGGGGTTCTACAACAAGCAGCACGGAACTTCGCTCACTTCTGACATGGTTGACGGATGGGATGCCATTCCAGCGCTCACCAAGTTTGCTGACATGGACGAGTTCTGGGATTGGGCACGCGACCTCAACGGTGCGTCGCTCTTTCGGCACCTCGACACCTACCCAGGCGCTGTTGACAAGATGTGGGAGCTCGCCAAAGACGGGTTCAAGCTGGTGATAATCACCACCAAACCATGGTTCGCAATCCATGACACTTATGCGTGGTTGAGCGACAACATGATTCCAAGCTCCGAGATCCACATCATCGACGACAAGTGGGAAGTCGACGTAGACGTATACCTCGACGACTCGCCTCACATGGTCCCTGCCTTAGTCCGACATCGGCCGCAAGCAACGGTGTGCCGGTTTGTTCGTCCATGGAACGAGCCGGTAGCAGGCGCGGTGGACATCCACGACTGGGACGAATTCAGCGACCTTGTTCAGGATCTTCGAAGCCAAACATGAACGCTCCCTTTGGTCAGCAGATCACGTTTCTTCCAGTAGCGGACCTCTCCATCAGTTCCATGTTCTACCGAGACGTCCTCGGCCTTGACCTCGTTCTCGATCAGGGTGATTGTCACATCTATCAAACCACGAAGACCTCGTTTGTTGGTCTCTGCGAACGAACGGACGTGAGCGTCGAACCCCGACTGATGGTCTGCCTAACCACCAACGACGTAGATGGGATGCATGCCAAGCTTGTCAAGGCTGGCGCAACGTGCACGATCGCCCCCCGCCACAACACTGACTACAAGATCTATCAGGCGATGTTTGAAGACCCCGACGGCTATACCATCGAAATTCAACAGTTCCTCGACCCGAATTGGCCAGCTAGCGATACGCCCTAGAGCGGTCCCGCTCTCGTCTTACAAACTCGATGTCACGGGCCGAAGAGGTCGAGGATGACTTCTTGGATAACTCCATCCTCGTTGATTCGAATGACGACGTTGCTCCACTCAATGCATGAGGTGGCGTCCGTTGGTGTGATACTCACCGGAGCCCTGACCAGTTCAGCAGCAGCCCAATAGTCGCGTTCGGGACCGGCGCAGTGAGGCACCGGGCCTGCAGTAAAGGCGACGTCGAGGTTCTGCTCAATCACGTCAAGAATATTGAAAGGACCCGAAAAGCCTTCGAAAGCCTCAGCCTCGAGAGTCCAAGCCGCCCGATTCTGCACGAGGTCAGTTCCCAATACTGAGACAGTGATGTCCATGCCGAGTCTCAAGGTGACAGAATCTGCGACCATGAATACTGGCTCACCACCGCGGGCAAACTCGATTAGTTGCAGAGCGACCTCGTCCAGGGCTTCGTCCCCCGAACTCACGTATGACCCACCAGACTCAATCGGCAGTGGCACTGGGTCGACAGCACCCGCAGCAGACAGGTGCAGTTCGTCATCAACCAACATGCCCCCATCAACCATCACCTTTCCGTCAATCAGTTGTCCAAAAGCCAACTTGGAACTCACTGAGTCATCTCCGACAGACCATCTGCCTGGACGTTGAGCGAGTTCAACAGGGGATGGCAGTTGGATGGACCCTTCAAAGCCGTCTCCGACAATCGCGAACAACCGCACCTGG
>CAXMSI010000027.1:0-267 GCA_964196085.1 uncultured Acidimicrobiia bacterium
GCAATCGCGGTCGGATTCTCTGACATTGTGCAGGTAGGCCAGACGGTGTTCAACCAGACGGGACAGTCGATTCCGGTGTTCCTGGTTTGGATGCTCTTTTACTCAATTGGCAGCCTCACGCTGTCCTCAATCGTTAACTACTACAACCGCAAGCTGGCATTGGTGGAGAGGTAAACCATGGCATCTATAGATATTGGGCAACCTGAACAGATGCCGGCCCCCGAGCCGCCACCAGCCGGTGCCACGCTCTGGGCGAAAAGAAATCTG
>CAXMSI010000027.1:277-6404 GCA_964196085.1 uncultured Acidimicrobiia bacterium
ACCGTTCTGACTCTGGTGATGGTTTTCGCCATGATCAAGGTTTCGTGGGCTGTCGCGAAGTTCACAATGGTTTCCACCAGGCAATGGCGTGCACCATCGCAGAACTCCCGCTTGGTGATGATCCAGGCCTATCCGCAGGAGGAAATGTGGCGAATCTGGCTCACAGTGGGCGTTGTGCTGTTCTTGCTGGGCATGTCAATAGCTGTAATGGGCGAGCGGCGGTTTACGAGTGTCCAAAAGTTGGCGCGGGGCATTATGGCGCTTGGCGGCATTATGGCGCTTGCCTTCGTTGGCCCCGCAGGCGATGAGCCATGGGGACACGGGAACGTTCGGTTTGCGTTCGCTGCTGTTGGGCTGGCTATTGCTCTGGCTGCCTTTGCCTGGATGAAGTCAATGGGAGAAAAGGCCGAGGCCGAAACGCTCTCCACGACAAAGGTTCTAGCTGGTGCATCCCTGGTAGCAGCCGGCCTGTTGTGGGTAATCCGAGCACCCGTCACCGGTGAGAGCGCTGGGGGATCAATCGCTGACGATTGGCAACCGATTGCTTTGATGACCACAGCTCTTCCCTGGACAATCGTGGTACTTCTAGCGATTGGCGGATACTTTCTTGGCCGCAGTATGAAAGACAACCCAAAGGTTCGTTCAGTGCTGGTTGGCTGGTGGTTGTTGTCAGTCCCTGTCATTGTCATCGCTTTCATCAGAAAGCCCGATATCGACTGGGCTGGCGCAGCAGTTCAGATAGCGATTGCTGCTGTTTACGCAGTGGTGGGGTTCTATGTTCTCAAGTGGATGGGTTCTCCAGGCACCGGTGAGGTTGGACGCTTGGCCGCATCAGGGTTGATGGTGTTGGCTCTAGTGATGCTGTTCTTCGAGCCGACTGGCGATCTCACCATGGACCGGTATGTGAAGACCCTCCTGCTCGCCCTTGCGATCTTCGGCTTGTTGTCCCCGACCTTCGGGGGAACTGTTGTGAAAACGAGAGCGTTTGGGAAAAACTGGGTCATCGCGGCGCTCGGAATTGGCGTAGCCTTCGTATTTTTGACATCGCCGTCCGCTCTGCCAGGCACCCCTGACGGCATGGACTTCCTCGGTGGCTTCGCTCTCACGATCACGGTTGCGTTCTTCTCGATCATTTTGTCGTTTCCGATCGGAGTCGTTCTCGCCCTTGGAAGGAACTCGACGCTGCCGCTGTTCCGGACAATCAGTACGGCATACATCGAGCTTGTTCGCTCAGTTCCGCTGATCACCTGGCTGTTCGCTGCAATCAACTTGGGGGATTTCTTCCTCCCAGAGTCACTCACGTCGATTGGCCCAGCGGTTAGAGCTATTGCAGCCATAACGTTGTTCTCTGCGGCGTACTTTGCGGAAAACGTGCGCGGTGGTTTGCAGGCCTTGCCTAAGGGCCAGTACGAGGCAGCTGATGCGCTTGGCATGTCCGTCGTTCAAAAGACGGCGCTGATCACTATGCCTCAGGCACTCAAGGCGGTTATCCCGGCGCTTGTCGGAATGGTCATCTCACTATTCAAGGACACTTCACTCCTGGCGATTATCGGCCTGTTCGATATTCTCTATATCTTGCGAAGCGTTGTCCCGAACCAGGGTCAGTTCATTGGTTCGTTCATGGAAAACATCATCATCGCAGCTGTCCTCTACTGGCCGTTTGCGTTCATGATGTCTCGAGCCTCTATGCGGCTTGAGGAAAAACTCGGTCTCGGATCTCGGTAAGGAGCACAGAAAATGGCAGAAGAAAGCATTGTTAAGTGCAGAGGCGTCAAGAAGTGGTTTGGAGATTTCCAAGCACTTCACGGTATTGACATTGACGTCGGTGAAGGCGAAGTGGTGGTCATCATTGGTCCATCTGGATCAGGCAAATCCACTTTCATTCGTTGCATCAACCGACTTGAGGAGCATCAAGAAGGGTCGATCATTGTTGATGGCATTGAGCTGACCAATGACCTTCGCAACATCGAGAAGATTCGTTCTGATGTTGGCATGGTGTTCCAGTCGTTCAACCTGTTCCCTCACCTCACCATTCTCGACAATATCACTCTCGGGCCTATCTGGGTGCGCAAGCAGCCCAAGTCCGAGGCTGAGGCCTATGGCATGGAGCTTCTCACTCGGGTGGGAATCCCAGAGCAGGCTGACAAGTACCCGGGGCAGCTTTCAGGCGGGCAGCAGCAGCGTGTAGCCATTGCTCGTGCGCTTGCTATGAAGCCTCGTGTGATGCTGTTTGACGAGCCGACCTCGGCGCTCGACCCCGAGATGATCTCTGAGGTGTTGGACGTAATGAAGGAGCTGGCTCGTTCAGGTATGACAATGATCTGTGTGACGCACGAAATGGGCTTCGCCCGTGAAGTCGCAGACCGTGTGTTGTTCTTTGACTACGGACAGGTCCTTGAAGATGGAACTCCTGAGCACTTCTTCACAAACCCGCAGCACGAACGCACGAAATTGTTCCTAAGCCAAATCCTGTAGGGGTCTGGCTTAGCGTTAACCGAGAACCCGAGAGGGCCCACCGCAAGGTGGGCCCTCTCTTTGTTCAACTACCGACTACCAGCTACGAACTCCAGGAGAAGTCGGTAGTTGGACCGTAGCTCGTAGTCATTGCGCGAGAAGGGCCCCGCCTTGCGGCGAGGCCCTTCTGCGTCTCGGTTGCGAGTGGGTTACTCGCTCGGCTTCTTATCAAACAACTCTTTGATAGCGCCAATAGATCCGATCATGCCAGAGGCTTCTACCGGCATGAAGATTGTTGAGCCCTTGCCGTCGGCCATCTTGGCCAAAGCATCCAAGTACTTGATAGCAATCAAGTCGTTGGTTGGGTCGCCCGCATGAATCGCGGCGTACACGGCTTCGATACCCTGGGCCTCACCCTCGGCGAGTGCGATCCTTTCGAACTTCTGGGCTTCAGCAACTTCCTTGATAGCTTGGGCTTCACCCTGAGCTCTCAAGATGGCTGACTCGCGAACCCCTTCGGATTGAAGGATCTTGGAGCGTTTATCTCCCTCTGCCTCGAGAACCACCGCACGGCGAATTCGTTCAGCTTTCATCTGCCTGTGCATGGCGTCAGTAACGTCTGGTGGTGGCTCGACCCGCTGGATCTCAACACGAACGACCTTGGTTCCCCAGGGGTCGGTTGCGTCGTCGAGGATCTCACGGAGTTGAGTGTTGATGTGGTCCCGCGATGTGAGTGCGTCATCAAGAGACATCGATCCCACTACGTTACGCAGGTTGGTTTGGGCCAACTTGGTAGCGGCGAGGATGAAGTTCGCGATGTTGTACTTGAGCTTCACAGGATCGGTTGGCTGGTAGTACACAACTGCGTCGACCGTCACTACAACGTTGTCCTTGGTGATAACTTCCTGAGGTGGGACGTCCACTACATGCTCACGCATATCGACTTTCGTCATGGCCTCGACAAAAGGCACGATGAAGTTCAGTCCCGGTCCTTTGAGGGTACGGAATTGCCCAAATCGCTCCACTATTGCCATTTCCCACTGCTTCACGGTCTTGAGTGACTGCGACGCAAGGAAGAAAATCACGAGTGCGACTACGGCGAGTCCGATGATTGCTGGTTCCATGTCTCTCCTTCTTTCTGTTAACTAAACGGCGGTTACTTTGAGGCGTGTTCCCACAACCTCAAGGATACGCACCTTGGTTCCGACTTCGAGGGCCTCGTCGCTAATGCAACGCCAATCCTCTGTAGCCACTCGTACCCGGCCGAGGCCGGTGTCTGAGTCAATGGCTTCTGTTATCTGACCAGCTTGATTCCGGTATCGGTGGGCACCGCTGTCATGACCAACAAGATTTTCGGGAGCAAACCTTCGCATGTAATACAGCCCGATGATTGAAATCACCAGGAATGATGCCCATTGCCACCCTACTCCCACGTTGAGCCATGCAAGCGCTGCTGCGATACCGGCCCCGACGGCGAATGGTAGAACGAAGAATCCTGCTGTGAGGACCTCGCCCACGATGAAGGCAACTGCGAGAATACTCCATCCCCATTGCCAGATTTCTATGTCTTCCATATTTCCTTCCTCTTGTCCGAAGAACGTTGCGATTGCGAATAAGACCACTACGAAACCGAAGAATGCTGTTGTTTTGAGGATCTCAGTTCTGTTGGCGCCATTTGGCGATTGATTGAAGACTGGCATCCCGTCAAGTAGGGGCCGATGTACTGAAGCCCAGACTTCGGCAAAGACTCCCAAGTCGACTCCAACTACGGATTCGATGGAGCGGCCCTCGTTTTGCGCCTCATGCAGGTGGTGATGCAGTTCGACAACCATGTCATCAACAGCAGTTTTGGGGACAGCTGTTGCCTTCCAGTAGGTTTCGCACTGGTCAATGGCTTCATCAATTGTGAGCGTCGTGTCTGTCATGCATTGCCTCCTTCCAAAACTGCTTCGACTCCCGCTGATACCTGCTGCCAGGAATTGCGGTACCCAGCAAGAGCCGCTTGGCCCTGCTCGGTAATGCGGTAGTACTTGCGTGGGGGCCCACCTTGGGACTCCACCAGGTAACCCTCGGCCAGCTCCCTTTTTTGGAGGCGACTGAGCGACGGGTAAATACTGCCATCGCTGACGAGGGCCAAGCCCTTGCCGGTGAGCTTCTGCACCATCTCGTACCCATAGCTCGGTTCTTCTTCGATGACCGCCAATAGACACATGTCTAATACGCCCTTGAGAAGTTGGGAGCTATGTTCCATTACCATGCACTACAGTATAGTGCAGTGCTGACTACTTGGCAATACAGGATAGTTGTTCGTCCTAGGTTGCTGACCAGGTGGTAACAGCTCGGCTTCTCGGAGGGCTCGAGCGTGGGTTTCTCAAGGGTTGTTGCGAAGCCGGGGTATTCCTGCCAGCATCTTTCGATGGCACAAGCTCAACTTTCTCCAGAACTAGCCATCGAGTACGACACATTCGGGGATCCGGTAGACCCAGCCATCATCCTTATCATGGGGCTTGGTACTCAGATGATTGCTTGGCACGTAGAGCTCTGTGCCCAAATAGCGGCCAAGGGTTTCTATGTTGTTCGCTATGACAACCGAGACGTGGGTCTCTCGTCCAAGTTGGATCACAAATGGCCGGGCGTGCTGATATCTGTGGTTAAGTACCGGTTGGGTCTCAAGATCCAATCCCCCTACCTCCTTACAGATATGGCTGCCGACGCCATTGGTTTGCTCGATCATCTCGGAATTGAACGGGCCCACTTCGTTGGCGCCTCCATGGGCGGGATGATTGCCCAAGAGCTCGCATTGGGTTGGCCAGAGAGAACGCTGAGCCTTACCTCGATTATGTCCACCACCGGGAGCCGAAGCGTTGGGCAGAGTGAGCCGTGGGCGAGAAAGCTGCTCATTGCGGCCCGCCCCGACGGGCGCGAGGCAACGATCGAGGCGAACGTGAAGCACCGCGAAGCCCTTAGTGGCAAGTTCTTCGATGAAGATGGGGTTCGAGTGTTCGTGACGGCCTCGTATGATCGGTCACACCGACCTGAGGCCTACCTGAAGCACCTCACGGCAGTCGTTGCCTCTGGCGACCGGACGGTGCGCCTGCGCGGGCTTGACACCCCTTCATTGGTAATGCACGGAGACCAGGACGGTCTTGTTGGCTTCGATGGGGGTCTTGCTACAGCTGAGGCCATTCCAGGAGCGAGGTTTGTGACCTTGGAGGGCATGGGCCATGGACTGCCCCATGAGATGTGGCCAGAAATTATTGGCAACATAACTGAACACGCTATCGCAGCAACGTCTCAGTAGCGGTTGCTAGCCCTCTTTGCCTGATATGGGAAAGAGGGAAGGAACCTCTAACTTTTCTTGCCTACCTAACACTTGTTAGGTAGGGTGTGGAAGATGATGACAACCCTTACTGGCCGAGACTTAGTCTTGGATCAAGCAGCACGCCTCTTTCTCGAAAATGGATATGTCGAGACCACCCTTCGCGATATTGCTGCTGCTTGTGATCTGAAGGCTGGTTCGATCTACTATCACTTCGCCTCGAAGGCTGAGATCCTGTCTGAGATCCTGGAGATCGGCATTGAGCGGATAACAGCCGGGGTCGATGGGGCGCTGATCGAGCTCAGCCAAGAAGAACCTGAAGCTCGCCTCCGAGTGGCCATTCATGGACATCTG
>CAXMSI010000027.1:6414-10903 GCA_964196085.1 uncultured Acidimicrobiia bacterium
ACGTGAGCGTCTTCCATTCAGCTCCTGCCGAGGTTCGTGCTCCCGGGATCATCCAACGCGACCAATACGAGGCGCTCTGGACGTCCCTAATCGAAGCTCTTGGATCAAGCACGGTGCAAACAACCGACTTGAACGTTGCCCGCTTGGCTCTGTTCGGAGCGATGAACTCGACCCTTGATTGGTTCAAGCCAGGCGGGTCTCGAACCCTTTCCCAAGTTGCCGATGCTCTTGCTGACCAATTCCTACTTGGAGTACTAAAACGATGAAACTTACCAGCAAGGTAGACCGCGGCTCTGAGCTCTTTCGGCACAACACTGCTGCTTACTCCGAGCTGCTGTCAACCCTTCGTGAACGCCAACAGTGGGTGATTGACGGTGATCGCCATCGATCCATCGAACGGCATGCCAGCCGTGGCAAATTGATGGTGAGGGATCGCATTGACAAGGTGATTGATGTGGGATCGACCTTCCTTGAGCTCTCCTCGCTTGCTGGGTTCGACATGTATGACAATGCGTTCCCTGGCGGCGGAATTGTGACCGGCATCGGTGTGGTCAAAGGGGTCCCCTGCATGTTCATTGCCAATGATGCAACAGTGAAGGGTGGGAGCCTGTCTCCAATCTCGATCAAGAAGCATGTTCGAGCCCAGGACATCGCTCTTGAGCAGCGTCTCCCAACCATCTACCTGGTTGACTCTGGGGGAGCCTTTCTGCCTCTCCAGGACGAAATATTTCCCGATCGGGATCACTTCGGCGGGTCCTTCTTTCGTCAGGCGCGGATGTCAGCCGCGGGGCTACCGCAGCTTTCGGTGGTGCTTGGGGGCTGTACAGCAGGTGGAGCCTATGTGCCGGCGCTGAGCGATGAAGTGATCATCGTCAACGGGATTGGGAGGATCTTTCTTGGTGGCCCGCCAATTGTGAAGGCGGCGCTCAACGAGATTGTCGATCCCGAGGAGTTGGGAGGGGCAGAGATGCATACCTATGTGTCTGGTGTCGCCGACCATCTGGCCCAAACGGAGGGAGAGGCGTATGCAATGCTCCGCGAGATCGTTGGCAACCTCAACCAGAAATCAGTGGCTCATGTGGATGGCTGGTCGGAGCCCGTCGCCGCTGCCGACCCGGGTTTTCGGGCTGATGACCTCTACGGAATCATCAACGACGATGACAAGATCCCATTTGATATGCATGAGGTGATTGCCCGCATCGTCGATGACAGCGAGTTCTCTGAGTTCAAGCCAGCGTATGGATCATCGATCGTGACCGGAATCGCGAGGATCTGGGGTCATCAGGTCGGGATTGTGGGCAACAACGGCATCATTTTTTCAGAGTCAGCCCTGAAGGCGACCCAGTTCATTGAAATGTGCAATCAGCGAACGATCCCACTGCTCTTTCTCCAAAACACCTCGGGCTACATGGTTGGTAAGGACTCCGAACGAGCTGGAATTGCTAAGGACGGTGCCAAGATGGTCAACGCTGTTGCAAACTGCACTGTGCCCAAGTACACGGTTCTGGTGGGTGGCTCATACGGAGCGGGCAACTATGGGATGTGTGGGCGAGGCTTCGATCCAAGGTTCCTTTTTGCCTGGCCAAACAGCAGGATCGCAACAATGGCACCCGCTACTGCCGAGACGGTTCTTTCCGATATTCGGCTCGGTGGATTGAAGGGTGCTGAAACCACACCAGAACAAGTTGAAGCGATCAAGAAGGAGATCCGCGACCAGTTCACCACGCAGTCGGATCCATATCATGCGACAGCTCGCCTGTGGGACGACGGACTCATTGATCCGATCCACACCCGAGACGTTCTTGGCCTCTGTCTTTCCCTTGCTGCCCGTCTACCAGCCGAGCCATCTCAGGCTCGCGTCTTCAGGATGTGATTATGGAACTCAGTCAAACCCTCTACGACATTGACGACCAAGGTGTCGCAACAGTTACCTTCAACAATGAACAAAAGCGCAACGTGATGAACCCTGTATTCATGGATGAGCTTGGGATGGTGATGGATGAAGCCGTCGCTCGGAAGGCTCGGGCTCTCATCGTTACTGGTGCAGGTAGGTATTTTTGTGCCGGCGGGGATCTCTCGTGGATGCAGCAGCAGATGGAACTCACCGACGCCGAGCGAGTGGCCGGCTCTGGACAACTCGCAGAGTTCTTGACGCGGTTGGACGAGTTGCCAATGCTCACCATTGCTCGTGTCAACGGACCCGCGTTCGGTGGAGGTATTGGTATTATCGCGGCCTGCGATATGGCCTTTGCTGTCGCCTCGGCTACGTTCACGTTGTCTGAGGTTCGGCTTGGTTTGAGTCCGTCGAATATTTCGCCGATTGTCGTCCGCAGGATGGGTGCGGCCAACGCCCGACGAACATTCTTGAACGGCAAGATGATGACGGCCCAGTTGGCTCAGAGCCTGGGCCTAATCACAGGCGTCACCGAAGATCTTGACGAGACAATCGCCACTGAACTCAAGAGCCTCGCTGGGTGCGGACCCGAGGCGGTCGCAGCCACGAAGGAACTCGTGCGCTTCGTGAGTGCTCACACTGACCACGAAAACCGAGAATACACAGCTCGACATCTGGCGGATGCATGGATGCGAGAAGAAGCCCAAGAAGGGATCAAAGCGTTTTTCGAGAAGCGACGACCGGATTGGGCTCCAGAGTGATTTCGAAACTGTTTATAGCCAATAGGGGCGAAGTCGCGGTTCGGATTGCCAAGACGGCAAGGGCAATGGGGATTGCAACTGTTGCCGGATACTCCGCAGCCGATACCGACGCGTTGTTCCTCTCCCAAGTCGATGAGTCTGTGCCCATCGGTCCAGGTCCCGCGAGCGAAAGTTATCTCAACCAAGACATCGTCTTGGCTGCTGCTCTCGACTTGGGCGCCACTGCGATCCATCCCGGATACGGGTTCCTCGCAGAGAATGCGGATTTCGCTGAGAAAGTGATTGCCGCAGGTTTGACTTGGGTTGGGCCGCTACCTTCCACGATGCGTCGGCTGGGACTCAAGATAGAGGCCCGAAAAGTTGCCCATGCAGCTGGTGTGGCGGTCGTTCCTGGATATGACACATCCCAGGATCCTGGCGAAATGCGAGCTGCTGCAGACCGATTGGGTTACCCAGTCATGGTGAAGGCATCGGCAGGTGGTGGAGGGAAGGGCATCCGGATCGCAAGGAGTGCGGCCGACTTCGACGGAGCCCTTTCCGCGGCAACCGAAGAATCTAGGCGCGCCTTTGGTGACTCCGACATGATTGTTGAAAAATACATCACAAGGCCGCGCCACGTTGAAGTTCAGATTCTTGGCGATGCCGATGGGAACGTCATTCATCTGGGCACGCGTGAATGCTCCGCTCAACGGAAACACCAGAAACTCATCGAAGAAGCACCAGCGACCAACCTGTCAGAGGGGGTAGTGGAAGCGCTCACCTCAGCCGCCGTAGCGGTCGCTTCTCATGTCGACTACCTCAACGCCGGGACCGTCGAATTCGTCCTTGATGCAGAGACCGAGGAGTTCTACTTTTTGGAAGTGAACACGCGACTCCAGGTCGAACATCCCGTCACAGAAGCTGTAACAGGCTTTGACATCGTGGAACTCCAACTCTTGGTCGCAGCCGGCTTGCCGTTGCCAATGTCGCAGGCCGAGGTCAAGATTTCAGGTCATGCGTTCGAGGCGCGCGTCCTTGGGGAAGATCCGAGTGCTGGGTTTGCCCCCCAATCAGGAACTGTGCTTGCCTTGGGTTGGCCAAAAGGCTCCCGAGTGGACTCTGGTGTCGTGCCAGGATCCACTATTCCAGTCTTCTACGACTCCCTCATAGCCAAGGTGATTGTTCACGGTGCCGATCGGGAGACAGCTCGACAGCTACTCCGCGAAGCTATTGGCGCTTCATATGTGGCCGGGCCAGGCACCAACCTCCACTTCCTGCACTGGTTCGTCAACAGGCCGGAGATGATTAACGCAACGGTTACAACCAACCTGATTGACGGTTTGGAGATCCCCGACCTCTTCCCTAGGGAGAAGGTCTTGACCAATGCAGCGGCGCTTGCTCAGACGCCCCGACCTGATGTCTTTGAGAGTCCTTGGACCAAGGGCCTTCGGCTCGTCCCGCATGTTGCGGATCGTACAGTTCTACTCGGATACCAAGGCCAGGTTTACCCCGCAACCCCGGCAGCAGTGGACAGGTCGGTTGATGGATTCCGGACCGAATCGATTGTCGGAGTAGTTGACCGCGGCCGCACCTACGTCTTCACGTCGGTCGGCAGAGATCAATATGAACGAGACCAAGCTGCTGGAACCAAGAAGGGGGCATCGAACGATGCAATCGCTCCCTTCCCCGGACTCATCGCCGAAGTCCATGTCTCCGTTGGCCAGGAGGTGGAGGAAGGCGACACAGTTGTGACGCTTGAGGCTATGAAGATGCTTCACCCAGTGGTCGCTGGTGGCCACGGGATTGTTGAGTCCGTTGAGGTGGCGCAGGGAGTAACCGTCGAATCAGACGCGGT
>CAXMSI010000027.1:10913-13649 GCA_964196085.1 uncultured Acidimicrobiia bacterium
TCAACGAATGGGCCCCGAAGAGGACAACAGTTAACCAAGACTCAAGCCGCTGGGCTTGAGGTTACCGAGGAGTACAAATGCGCTTGGCAGATAACATCTACATGACCGACGACCTCAGGGCTATTGCCGATCAGGTGATCACCTTTTGCCAGAACGAGGTCATGCCTCACGCCGAGGAGTGGGAGGACGCCGGGGAGATTCCACGCGACATACTTCTCAAGATGGGGGGACTTGGGATGTTCTCACTTCGGATCCCTGAGGAGCTGGGCGGATTGGGCATGGGTCCCATCGCATCGTGCGTGTACGCCGAGGCGGTCGGCCGGGGGAGCACCCTTGGAGGCTTCGACGCGACTGTGACTGTACATACCGATATGGCCTCACCTCACCTTGTGCACGCTGGGACGCCTGAACAGTTGGCCAAGTACGTGCCGGGGATCATGTCTGGAGAAGTGCTTACAGCGATTGGTGTCACCGAGCCAGACGCTGGGTCTGACGTTGCTGGGATGCGCTCGGCAGCGGTACGCGACGGTGCAGGGTGGCGACTCAACGGAACCAAGATGTTTATCACAAACGGAGGTACTGCTGACCTCGTGATCGTCGCGGCTCGCACCAACTCGGATGAAAAATACGGGATCTCGATGTTTCTTCTGGAGAAGGGAACGCCTGGCTTCTCTGTGAGCCGCAAGCTCGACAAGCATGGCTGGCTGTCTTCTAACACTGTCGAACTGGTCATGGAGGATGTGTACCTCCCCGCAGAGGCCTTGCTTGGAGACCTGCATAGGGGCTTCTACGAGATCATGAAAAACTTCCAAAACGAGCGACTGGTGCTAACGGCAGTCGCCTGTGGTGCAGGCCAAACTGCAATCGATATGACGCTGGAGTACACCCAGAATCGTAAGGCTTTTGGTGGTGTGATCTACGACAAGGGTGCCGTTCGCCAACGCATGGCTATGAATCAGGCCAAACTCGACGCTGCACGAGCAGCGATGTATCACGCTGCCTGGCTGTACGAGAACGGTGCGGATGCAACAAAGGAAGTATCGGCCGTGAAGGCATTCGGGTGTGAAGCTGTCAACCAGATCATGTACGACTGCACCCAATTTCACGGAGGTATGGGATACATGCGCGAAACCCCAGTGGAGCGTATGTATCGCGACGCCCGCATCAACACCATTGGTGGTGGAGCGACGGAGGTCATGCTGGAAGAGGTCGCGAAACGATCGTACATCTAACGAGGGGTTTCTAGTTCCTCTCAGCTCAAAGCGCTAGCCGAACTCTATTCCTTGGGCTAGCGGAAGATCGCCGGACCAGTTGATGGTCACGGTTTGTCTGCGCATGTAGGCCTTCCACGAATCCGAGCCGGACTCCCGTCCTCCGCCGGTTTCCTTTTCGCCGCCGAACGCCCCGCCGATCTCGGCACCTGAAGTTCCGATGTTGACATTGGCTATTCCACAATCCGAACCGGTGGATGACAGGAAACGCTCAGCAGCGCCGATCGAGTCGGTGAAGATGGCTGACGAAAGGCCCTGGGTTACTCCGTTTTGAATTGCGATGGCCTCATCGAGGTCGGCGAATTCAACGACATAGAGAATGGGGGCAAAGGTCTCGGTCTGCAGGATCTCTGCCTCGGCTCCGATGGCGATGATGGTGGGGCGCACAAAGTTGCCTGGGCCCTCGAGTACCTCATTGCCAGTAAGAACCGTACCCCCTTGAGCCACCGCGGCTTCGATGGCTGTTTGGTAGGTGAGTACTGCTTGGGCAGAAATGAGCGGCCCCATGAGGGTCCCATCAGCGAGTGGGTCGCCGATAGGAATCGTTGCATAGGCATCCACCAGTCGGCTGGTGAGTTCATCCTTTACGGCTGATTGGACGAGGAGTCTTCGGAGGCTCGTGCAGCGTTGGCCAGCAGTCCCAACAGCAGAAAAGAGTGCTCCACGAACGCACAATTCGATGTCGGCGTCGTTCATCACGATGATTGCGTTGTTTCCACCCAACTCAAGCAGGGAACGTCCCATGCGCGCTGCGACAGCGGTCCCAACAATACGACCCATGTCACAACTGCCGGTGGCAGATATCAACGGCAGTCGCTTGTCATCTACGAGGGCTTTGCCGACGTCGGAAGGGCCACCCAGCGCCAGATTGAAGACCCCTTCAAAACCAGTGCCGTCCATCACAGAGTTCACAATGTTGGTCACGGCAACAGCTGTTAGGGGTGTTGCCGGAGAAGGCTTCCAGATCACGGTGTTCCCGCACACTGCAGCGATGAGAGCGTTCCAGGCCCAGACGGCGACAGGAAAATTAAAAGCAGTGATAATCCCAACAGGCCCGAGCGGATGCCACTGTTCATACAAGCGGTGGCCGGGGCGCTCAGATGGCATTGTGAGACCGTAGAGTTGACGGGATAGGCCGACGGCGAAGTCGGAAACGTCGATCATCTCCTGAACTTCGCCCTCACCTTCGGCTTGGATCTTCCCTGCTTCCAGAGCCACCAGGGCCCCCAGTGAGTGCTTGTTGTCCCGAAGGGCGTTGCCAATGAGTCGCACGAACTCGCCACGCGCCGGCGCTGGGAGTTGTCGCCATCGAGAGAAGGTTTCCGTGGAGCTGGCTACCACTGATTCGTACTCGGTCATGTCTGCCATGTTCACTACTGAAAGAGCGACGCCAGAAGCAGGATTGTTACTGGTCACAGCATCTCCCGAGCCGGCTAACCAAGTGCCCGCGTAGGCTCCGCTGTTA
>CAXMSI010000028.1:0-13455 GCA_964196085.1 uncultured Acidimicrobiia bacterium
GAACTGACCCGCCGGGTCAGGCACGGCACATAGAAGCGCCCCGCCAGACAGAACACCCGGGATGACAAGTTTAAGGCCGCTTCCTCACGGAACTGACCCGCCGGGTCAGGCACGGCACATAGAAGCGCCCCGCCAGACAGAACACCCGGGATGACAAGTTTAAGGCTGCTTCCTTTCGGATCTGACCTGGTTCACGCGTCATCCCGCCGTTCAAGTCCAGACGGGGCACCCAATAGGTTACATCTGTCGTGACGCAATAGTTCATTCGCCGTCACAGTCATGGCGCCTGTGGCAGCCTGCTTGGGCTACCGGATTCTTGACGTTGTTGCCGTACCGAACCGCTCGCTCATGAGGTATTTGAGTCCGTTCTCCAGAGGAAACTTGCAGCCCACAATTGCCTCGTGGAGTGCCTTTTGGGCTTCGACGTCTCCGGACCACGCAGCAATACACCGCTCAGGTTCAACGTTGGCTACTGCCAGAATGGCACCGGCCGCCCCCATGGGTCCTGCCATCGAAAGAAGCGAAGGCGCTCCAACGTACGTCTGGCCTTCGTACTCGTTCAATGCTTCGAGCAGCCTTCCAGCATCCCCCGACGAGTCCTTAAAGCCCACAACTGGCAGTTCGGGCAGGATCCCAATACCAAACCCGGGAGATGAGGCCTTGGGGAAGTGATAGGCCAACAGCGGTGTGTCGCCAGCCACATGGGACAGCACGGTGTAATAGGCTCGAAGATCGTTCGAACCCGGTGGCGACAACGCGAGAATCGCGTCAGCACCTGCTTCGACGGCATCTTGGGTGAATTTCACAGCCTGATACGGAGTCGGAGCACCCGT
Organism: uncultured Acidimicrobiia bacterium; assembly: GCA_964196085.1. GTDB lineage: Bacteria > Actinomycetota > Acidimicrobiia > Spongiisociales > JAENVV01 > CAXMPE01. Next base: position 834 of record CAXMSI010000028.1, read on the forward strand.
TCCAACAACGACCGGCACCGATACAGCTCCCTTGACGGAAGCGGTGAGCATCGCACGCTCGGACCGGTCAAGCGCAGCGGCTTCGCCGGTTGTGCCGGCGACCACAATTGCTTGGCAACCAAGCTCCTCCAAGCGGACCGCGTGGGCAGTAGTCGCTTCGACATCAACCTGGAGCCGATCGTCGAACAAGGTCGTCAACGCAACACCAACACCCGAAAAGACCATGAACTACTGCTCCCGCAAGAGGCGGCGCAAGATCTTCCCTGAAGCCGACTTGGGAATCTCATCGACGAACTCGACAATCCGAACCTGCTTATACGTGGCCACCTGCCCGGCGACAAACGTTTGTACGTCAGCCACCGTCATCGGCTCGGTAGCTACTACAAACGCCTTGGGAATCTCGCCAGCCTCCTCGTCAGGGATCCCAATCACTGCAGCGTCGCTGATCGTTGGGTGGTTCAGAAGTAACGCTTCGAGTTCCGCTGGAGGAACCTGAAAGCCTTTGTACTTGATGAGTTCCTTCAACCGATCCACGATGTAGAAGTGCCCGTCTTCGTCGCGCTCGGCAACGTCTCCCGTATGCAGCCACCCATCAACATCAATGGTGGCGGCTGTAGCTTCTGGGTTGTTGAGATATCCCTTCATCACCTGTGGACCCCGAACCCAGAGCTCGCCGCGGGCGACATCTTCGCCTGAGTCGGGATCAACAATCCGAGACTCTGTGCTCGGCAGCGCAGTTCCCACACTTCCCGGCTTGTAATCGCCCTCCTGAGTGGAGTGGCTTACTGGGGACAGCTCAGTCATGCCGTATCCCTGGCCTACTGCGCAATCGAGCCGCTCTGCCGCTGCCGCCGCCACATCGCCCCCGAGAGGGGCTGCTCCGCTAAAGATTTGCTTCACGCTGGAAAGGTCGTAATCATCGACCAATGGGTGTTTCGCCAAAGCCAACACAATGGGAGGAACAAGGTACAGCCGCGTGATCTTATGCTCTTGAGTAAGGCGCAGCATCTCCTCGAGATCGAATCGAGGCACAGTAACAATCGTCGCACCGACGCGCGTCATATAGTTCATCAGAACCTGCATGCCATAGATATGAAAGAACGGCAGCACGGCAAACACCACCTCGTCTTCACCTATCGCAAGATGTGCCTCCTTCTGGATCAAGTTGGCCATAAGGTTGCGATGAGTAAGCATTACTCCCTTTGAGAGGCCAGTAGTTCCAGAGGAATATGGGAGTACCACGACGTGCTCGTCAAGGTCAATGGGGACCTGCTCCATCAGTGGCTCACCGTAGAGATCGGCCAAGGGGGTGCCTTCGCCTGGTCCCATCACCACGATCTCTGAGATACCAACCGCCCTACCGGCTTCTTGTGCCACGGGTTCAAACATACCCACCGTGACAATGGCTGTCGCTCCAGCATCCTTGAGTTGATGGGCTATTTCATTTGACAGGTACGTCGGATTGAGCGTGGTAACCGTGGCTCCCGCCAACGCCAAACCATGGAACACCACCGCATACTCGGGAATGTTCGGAGACATGATGGCCCAGGTAGTTCCTGGCCCAACCCCCCGCTCTTTGAGCCCACCTGCCAGCGAACGAACCTGATGAGCAAACGAGGCATAGGAGACAGTTCTCCCGCTGGGCCCGTCAACAAAGGCAATCTTGTCTCCAAGTCGGTCTGCTGTTTCCAACACATACTCAGTAACGGAGACATCAGGAACTGTGATATCGGGGAGGGAACTCGTATACACCGTCATAAATTCACCTTAGGATTCGCGAAGAGGACTAATAATGCCATGAAGTGTGAACAAATGTAGCCCGACCAAGGGGCGGCCCACATTTGTTCACACAGGACTGCGAGGCGGGCTCCCTTGCAGTCACAAGACAACCCCTACGCAGTGTGTTCAGTCATCCCGACGGCGAGCATCCCCCAAAAGGCATCTGACTGAACACACGTCAAACGACCGAGAGCCGCCAACTACGCCGATGTCTAGATGGTGAGAACGACCCCAGTTGGCACAATGTCTCACCTCAATGGGGCGGTGCCCCTCCTCGCAAGCAGTCAGGAAAAGGAGCGCTTAATACGCCAGCCCTATCGTTCTATGGTGTTCGCCCATCGCGTCGGCTTCTGGGCCCAACACTGCTGCTTCCCACAATGCGAAGTCCAGCTGGGGTGTCGTGACATCAGCACCACTCTCCCGCAAAGCCTGAAGCAGCTCATCCGCGGCGTGCACAGTGCCCCAACGCATGGCGAGCTCCCCCAGCGAGCCGGCGCGCAAGACTTGGCGGGAGTCGACCGCTGCAGCCAAGCCTTTCGAGTATTCCAGAATGCCGAGGTGACGGAGGACTCTTGGCAGCATGTAGTCCGGGAACACAGGCAGCGACTCGATGTTGTTGAATCTCTTGAAGCCACCAGACGACATCATTGAGGTGGCCAGTTGCGCCAACTTCTGGAATGGGAGCACCCCTCTTGGCGAGTGTGGGGAATCCGTGAACCCTGGGATCGTCTGCCCAATGAGTGAAGCGACCGCCGGCGCATCGCCTTCTGCCTGAGCAACCAGAGCGCCGATCGACCCACCCCATCGATCGCTAATCGCCTTCACAACAGACTCAAGGAGGTCCCACTTCTCAGCAATCAGTTGTAGAGACCCACGACCAGCGAAAAACTGCTCTCCGGACAGATCCTTGAACATCTCAAGGCTGAACCGCCCATCGCGTTCAATGAGCTTGGAGAAACAGGCAAACACACCAGGAGCATCATCGAGCCATTCTCCGCGGTATTCCGTGGCCCAGGTCTCCTCACCTTCGGGTGCCCAGATACAGGCTATTACTGAGCACCCTAGGACACAGAACGTATACCAGTCGTCGTCTGACAGGCCTTGGGGCAGTCCTGGATAGTCCCACTGCGGATCGGTGAAGACTCGACCCTGCCAAGCACCAGCAACTCTCGCTATAGCCTCAGACGAGACCGAGACCCCCCAGGGGATTGGCGGGGCCTCGGCTCTGATGTTGACGATGTCAGCAGTACTAATGGTCGCCCTTACGGTACGGAATACCGTCGGCAGCTGGTGGCCGCAGCCTGGCGGAGAAGAACAGGAGCACTACTAGAACGGCTATATGTGGAGTGATCTTCGGGATCTCAGGGATCACCGAAGTCGTAGTCGCGTACGCCCCACCACGGTGACCCTCTTCCAGTTTCTCTTGATGATGTAATAGAGCAGGGCTAGACCAAGCACAATCGCAATCCCCAAGATCAGCCCATGCGGTGCCGCCGGATCTCTCAACCTGAGGGTCTCTGCAAACCCGAAGAGGAGGGCGCCACCGGCAGTGCCAACTGGGTGGTAGTTACCGAAGAGCATCGTTGCAAGGCCAATGAATCCCTTGCCTACCGTTTGGCCTTCTTTGTAGATGCCTGTCAAGACGACTGACAGGAAGCCTCCACCCACGCCAGCGAGGGCACCGCTGATTACAACGCCGTAGTACTTGTACTTGTAGACATTGACTCCGAGTGAGTCAGCGGCGACTGGGTGCTCTCCAGCCGAGCGCAGCCGGAGGCCGAAGGCTGTCTTCCACAACAACCACGTAGAGAAGGGAACCAAGGCAATCAAGAAGAGCGTGAACCAGGTGGTATGTATGACAAAACCCCCGAGGATCCCAGCCAGGTCGGAGAAGAAGAGCCACTCTTTGTCTTCAATCGAGCGAAACATGGTGCCCAGCAAGGGAACATCGAAACTCGCCGGAGCGGTCAACGTCGGCGACTGCGTAATTGATCCTCCATGGCTAGGGAAGAACAAGTCTGATCCATACCGAGTTGCCACCGCGAGCACATTGATTGCCACACCAGCAATGATGTGATCAACCTGAAAACTCACAGTTGCTACCGCCATAATGAGACCGCCAAGCGCACCAGCGGCAGCTGCCAGCACCAACCCAAACCAAGGGTCAACCAGGATGGTTCCCACGGCCCCAGCCCAGGTGCCGACGATCATCATCCCCTCGAGGCCGATATTCACGACACCGGCACGCTCTGAGAAAATTCCACCAAGGCCAGCCATGAGGATGGGAATGGACCAAGCAACGGCAATCGACCAAGTTCCGCTCGATGTGATGTCTGAGGTCGGGTTCTTGGCAAGCTCTTGTGTAATCGCGAGAAGAAACACCCCAGCGACACCGATCAGGGTGAACCGGACGCTTCGACTCTTCTTGAGATTGAACCTGCCTTGAGTCTCTGCCTCTGTTGACGTCACGTTGACACCTCCTCAATCGCTTCGCTGGCCGTTCGCAGCTCCTCCTCTGCTCGCTTGCGTTCCATGACCGCGTACGCGATGACAGCAGCAAGGATTACAACCCCTGTCATGAGGCCCACCACCGCTCTGGGTGCATCTCCCCGGACTTCAAGCACACCCGAGGCCACGTCAAGCCACGCAAATACGAACGCAGATACGGCGATACCAGCCAGATTATTTCTGCCCAAAAGGGCTACGGCGATGCCCGTAAAGCCAATTCCCTGCACGAATCTCAGGTTGTAGTTGTGTTCAAACGTCAGTAACTCCGACATGCCGACGAGTCCAGCGATCGCCCCAGAGAGAACCATCGCCAAGATGACCGTCCTCTTCGGGTTCACCCCACTTGACTCAGCCGATGTGGCTGAGATTCCGGTCGCCCGTAAGTCGTAACCCCACCTCGTTCTCTCTACGAAGAAATGGAACACCACGCCCACGACGATGGCCACAAAGATGAAGCTTGAGAGACCCACCCTTCCGTTGTCTACTGTGAACAAGACTGGGAACCAGCCCGACTCGGATATTTCGGGGAGCTTTGTCTCCAAGCTCTGGCTTCCTCCGTCAACGGACCAACGCCGAAGCAAAAACGCGGTCACACCGGCGACAGCTATGGCGTTGAGCATGATGGTCGAAATCACTTCATGGACCCCACGGGAAGTTTTCATAACGCCAGCGAGTCCTGACCACAACGCCCCAACCGTCATCGCGGTTACGAGAATCAGAGTGATCTGCAATGGGGCGGGCAGGTCGACTGAGGAACCAACCTTGGCCGCAACGATTGCGGCAAGTATGTATTGTCCTTCGACTCCAATATTGAACAAGTTCATCTTGAAACCAATAGCAACGGCAATCCCAGAGATAAAGAATGGAATCGATCGATTGAGAACCGCTACGAGCGTCACCCCTCTCGATCCGTACTCGGCCATGTTTGAAAAGGCTTCGATTGGGCTAACCCCAGTTGCAAGAAGGACGACCGAGGAGAAGATCACAGCTGCTAACAAAGCTATAGCTGGAGCCGCCAAGGTGTATTTGATCCTCGTAATCATGAATGATCCCCCTGGGCTGATGCTCCGGTCATATAGCTACCGAGTTCGCGGGGCGTCACTTTGGCCGGATCTAACTCGGCCACTATCTCCCCGTGAAACATGACAAGGAGGCGATCTGAAAGGCCGATCAATTCATCGAGGTCAGCCGAAATAAGCATGACCGCCAGGCCGGCGGCCCTCGCGGTTCTCAAGTCTTCCCAGACGGCAGCCTGGGCGCCCACATCAATTCCTGCTGTCGGATGGGCTGCCAGCAAGAGGCTTATGTCACCACTCATTTGGCTTCCAACGATCAATTTCTGCTGATTCCCGCCCGATAGCGCGTGCGCTGAGACCAAGGCGTTGGGGGTACGAACGTCGAACTTGTCGATGACCTCTTCTGTGTGTCGTCTTGCGGCGTCCGGATCAATCCAGAAGCCTCGCTCAATGAAGGGGGCCAGCGTCTGATGGCCGAGCATGTCGTTCTCCCATAAAGGGGCAGAGAGCAGCAGACCGCGGCGCTGCCGGTCTTCGGGAATGTACCCCATTCCTGCTTCACGACTCCTTCTAACCTTCCAGTCAGTGGCGTCCTCGCCGTTGAACAGCACTTTCCCCTTTTCGATCGGGTTGATGCCGAGAACGGCCTCAACCAACTCGCCCTGACCATTGCCTTCTACACCGGCAACCCCGACAATCTCACCTGCGTGAATAGAAAAGGAAACGTTCTTCACGATATCTCGTCCGTCTGGCCCAACCGTAGTGACACCCGTCAGATCCAACACAACCTTGTCGGTAACAGTAGCCAACTGCGTTCCGGGGTCAGGCAGTTCCGATCCAACCATTAACTCTGCAAGGTCCCTCGCTGTGACGTCTTCGGGCTTCACGGTGGCCACAGTCTTCCCTCGTCGAATCACCGTGATGGAATCCGAAATCTCAAGCACCTCTGAGAGCTTGTGGTCAATGAACATGATGGTATGACCCTGCGCCTTGAGTTCACGCATGTTTTGGAATAACGCCTCAACCTCGTGAGGAACCAGCACAGCTGTGGGTTCATCGAGGATCAGGATCTTGGCACCTCGGTAGAGCACCTTGATGATCTCAACCCGCTGCCGCTCGCCAACCTCAAGGGTCTCGACGAGGTCATCTAACTCAACATTTAGGCCATAGTCCGAAGCGAGGCGAGTGATGTCCTCATGAGCCTTCTTGAAATCAATGACACCTGAGCGAGCCGGCTCGGCCCCAAGAATGATGTTCTCAAGCACCGTGAGGTTGTCTGCGAGCATGAAGTGTTGATGCACCATGCCAATGCCCAGAGCGATCGCTTCGGTCGGAGAGCGCAAAACGATTTCTTCTCCGCGTACTTTCATGACGCCCTCGTCGGCAGGTTGCATGCCGTAGAGGATTTTCATGAGGGTGGATTTGCCGGCCCCATTCTCCCCGCAAATGGCATGAATTTCGCCATCTTCAACGCGGAGTCCAACCTTGTCATTGGCTATCACGCCAGGAAACCGCTTCGTGATACCTTCAAGCTCAACCGCGAGGGTGCTCATCTGATGTGCGCGTCCTTTGCTCGCCCGTAAACAGAACATCCCAGAGGGTAGCCCCTCTGGGATGTTCAAGTTCTGGTAATCGCCCTACTTGGGCGGGGATTATCTACGGAGTGTCTGGGACCACAATGGAACCATCGACGATACCCTCTTTTGCGGCGTCAAGGTCGTCAGAGATGTCATCAACAAAGCCACCACTTGTGGAGTAGTCGATTCCACCGCTTGCGACGTCGAAGGTAGAGAAGCCACCAGCGAACTCCCCAGCCACCTGGGAAGCAATGGTCTCGTAGACCGCAACGTCAACCTTCTTGAGCATTGACGTCAAGATGTAGTCAGCGACGTCAGGTCCAGCAGTCAGCCACTGATCAGAGTCAACTCCGATAGCCCAAACATGGGTGTCGTTTGCCACGGAGTACTCCTTGGCAGCCTGGAACAGGCCTCCACCGGAGCCACCAGCAGCGTGATAAACCACGTCAGCGCCACCTTCGTACATTGCCTGGCCAACAACCTTGCCTGCTGCAGGATCATTGAATCCTGCGAAGTCAGGTGGAACGGTGAGGTACTGAACGTCGATAGTGATACTCGGATCAACCGAAGCAACTCCGGCAGCGAAACCAGCCTCGAACTTCTCGATCAGAGGAATCTGCACTCCACCGATGAACCCAACATGGCCGCTAGTGGACTTCAGAGCAGCAGCCACACCAACGATGTAGGAACCTTCATGCTCTGCAAAGCCAAGCATCGCAACGTTGGCAGGAGCATCAGCAATGAACCCATCGACAATCGCGTAGTTCGTGTCCGGGTTGGCTGCAGCAACTGCGGCCATCGGAACGTCGAACAAGAACCCAGCTCCAATGACCAGTTCGTGGTCTTCTGATTGAAGGGCCAGTAGCTCTTCACGGTTGGACCCGTCACTATTCGCAGCGGCCTCGTCGAAGTTAATCTCTAGGTCTTCACAAGCTCTTTCGATTCCAGCAGCCGCGGAGTCGTTGAATGACTGGTCGCCACGGCCACCAATGTCGAAGACGAGTCCAACTTCTGCTGTTGGCTCATCGTTTGTGCAATCAGCACCAGCTGCGCCACCACATGCAGCGGCTACGAGCGCCAAAACCGCGAGGATGGCAAGAATTCCCTTGCTCTTAATCATAAGAACCTTTCAAAACGTTCTAGTCAATAACCCGCGACTCCCCGTCACAGGCGTTGGCCTGAGATTAATGCCTTCGATTGGGTACCGGACGTTGAAACAGCACGTTTTATCGCGACTGGCATGACCGGTTCCACAGTAAATCGGTCGCCCGGGCTCGAGAATTAGACCAATCCCCGCATGGACAAAGACCGACGTTCAGGTCTTTATGATCAGGGATCTGGCAACGACTGCGGTGAGCGCCACCAACAGCGTCTTCTGGATCGGGGCAAAAGGACTCATTAGTAGGTCGGGCTCAAGGAGCGCAGAAGGAATTGAGAAGCCCACCAACAACACCACTTGAGCCAACAGCAGCATGCGCAATCGCCGACCACGGAGCACGAGGGTCAGCAGTGCGATCACAATCTCGACCGCGCCAAGCGCCCACAAGAAGGTGCTCGGATCCCCCAACTCACCTATGACCGATCCAACAAGCTCTAGGTCGAGCGGGTGTTGAAAGAGCATCTTGGGGAGCAGTCCTTGAGTGAACCACAGCAGCGAAACGGAGCCCACGAGCAATCGAGAGGTGAACCGATGACTCATCCCACGTCTCATTCTCCAGGAACCAACAGTGACGGCAGCAGCATTGATGTTCAGCACGAGATACCCGAACGGGTGGGTCCAGAGATCAGGCTGCGCCTGGCCGGCTACCAAGGTAGCTCCAGCAATTGCTACCAAGTGGAGGCTCACAACCAGCCCACTTCTCAATCCCCGAAAACATGAGACGCTCATCAGGACCAGAACCACGAGGGCCAAGGGTGCGGCCAGGCCTTCCATTGGGCCGAGGTTTCCGAGTCGGTTCACCTCTGCCCACGCATCGGGAACTGCGGCAATCGCCACAGCCGAAGTCGCCCAAGTCAGGCCCAAGGCCTTTTCCAACCACGCTGCGCCTCGGGAGGTCATGATTTACTTGGCTCCGAGCACCGCGCCGTACACAAAGCCCATGGGCCCCATTCGCCACACTTGCTCAAGCGCCATAGGTTGGTCCTTGAACAGCACCTCAGGAGCGGGCAACTTATCCATCGAGTTGTGGAGGTAGGTGTACTCCTCGCGAGCTCCCACCAGCATCCCAACAAATGGGAGAAACACCGACGAGGCCATTCGATGTAGCGCGGCCAGCACCTTGTTCCTAGGTCGGGTCAGTCCAATGACTACGAGCTTCCCTTCGGGCTTCAGCACCCGCGCTACCTCAGTGAGCGTGTCTGGAATTGAGGTGAGGTTCCTAAAAACGTACGCCGAGAACACTCCATCCAAGGAGCTGTCACCGAATGGGAGTGCCTCTCCGACGGCTGCGACTCGCTGCGGAATCGGGGACAAACCAAGCATCTCGATCACTGGGTCAAGAGCGACCACATCGCGATTCCCAAACACCGCAGACCCTGCACCTGTACCGCTACCAAGGTCGAGAACCGAGCCCTCGGGAAGGTGAGCAATGCCCCGCAACCGCCATTTCTGGTCTTGTCCGAATGACATCACCTTGTTGAGCGTGTCATACCGTTTGGCGATCTTGGCAAAGATCGGATCTGTGGTTGCGCTCATGCGCCCATGACTTCGAAGCCGGTGTAAGGAACCAACACCTCGGGTACACGAATAGTCCCGTCTGCGAGTTGGTGGTTCTCCATGATGGCAAGCATCGTACGCCCCACTGCAACAGCCGTGCCGTTGAGCGTATGAACCGGTACGTTCCCGGAGTCAGTTTTTGTTCGGATCTTTAAACGGCGGGCCTGAAAATCTGTGGTGTTCGAGCATGAGGTGATTTCGCGGTAGGCATTCTGTGACGGAATCCAGGCCTCAATGTCGTACTTCTTGGCAGCTGAATCACCCAGGTCGCCCGCAGCAACGTTGAGCACTCGGTATGGCAGTTCCAAAGCTCGAACAATCTTCTCTTCCATCGAAAACAGGAACTCGTGTTCCTCCCATGAGTTCTCAGCAGACGTGAAGCTGAACATTTCTACCTTGTCGAACTGGTGCACCCGGAAGATCCCTCGAGTGTCCTTGCCATAGGTGCCAGCTTCACGGCGGAAGCAGCTCGAGAACCCTGCGTACCGAAGCGGCAGCGAATCAAGGTCGAGAATCTCACCTGTGTGGAGGCCAGCCAGAGCTACTTCTGAGGTGCCAACAAGAAAGAGGTCATCGTCCTTGAGCGCGTAGACCTGTTCGCGGGCTTCTGGGAAGAAACCCGTCCCGTACAGCGCTTCTTCTCTCACCAGGACTGGGGGTATGACGGGGGTGAAGCCTTCGCTGCTGAGTTCTTCTAAAGCCCACCGAACCAGCGCTAGCTCCAAGAACACAGCCTGGCCCTTGAGATAAGCGAACCGACTACCCGAAAGGCGTACCCCTGCTGCGACGTCAATAACGTCGAGCGCCTCACCGAGGTCTTGGTGATCAAGCACAGGAAAGTCGAAGGACGGCGGTTCACCCCAGGTGCTAATCGGTACCGAGTCTTCTTCCCTGAGGCCGTCGGCAGCCGACTCATGCGCCGGATTTGGGACTTGTATCCAGAGCGCGTTGAACTCAACCTCGTGTACTTCAGCTTGTGCGTTGAGTTCTTTGTACTGATCTGCGAGAAGGCCAGCAGCGGCAATGGCAGCAGCCTTCTCTTCTTTGGGGAGAGAGGCAATCTTCTTGCCCGCGGCCTTTTGGTCCGCTCTGACCTCATCGGCCTGATGTCGCACCGACCGAATCGAAGCATCCAACTCGACCAGTCTGTCGACATCAATCGAGGATCCTTTGCGCACCAGGGCAGCTTTGAGTTCTTGTGGTGATTCGCGAAGAATGGTGATGTCAATCATGGGTCTAACTCGATGGTGGGCTGACTTCGAATTCGAGAGAATTCTCTTCAATGATAACGCCTGCATCACTGGTCAGGACCGCAGTTAACACGTAAACGGGCCCGGGTTCCACGTTGAAGCCTATGAACTGATACGCCCCACTCCCGTCTAGGGCAAAGTTCGCGGCACTTTGAGAAACCGGTTCCGCTCCACCCGCTCGCAGCGTCACCGTAAGGGTAAGACCAGTTTCGGTGTCTGTGCCTTGATTGGACAGGGTCACCTCGATATCGACGGTCTCTGAATGAGGAAGCAAAGCGCGCCCAGCTGCTGTTGTATCACCAACCATGGCTGGGGTGGTGTTCGAAAAAGTAACGGACACACTCTGATCCGACAACATCCCCGCGTTGGCACGAAGGGCATCAAGCACACGATCAAGCGCGCTGCCCGATCCAAGTGCAACGTCCATGTACACAACTTCAGGAAACGGGGAACCGGGGAGGTTGGTCGCCGCACGCAATTGCTGTACTTCTTCAACCAAGCTCTTATAGATAGCGTCGCCCACTTGGAGATTGGCTACAGCTGCCCGGAGGTCAAGTTCAGCGGTTGGATCGGTACCAGCTGGTACCCGTAACGCCGCACCCTGAAAGTCGATCAGCCCTGTCCGCCAGTTGTCCAGAGCGAGGTTGATTAACACCCTTACGCCTTGAGCTTCGGATGGAAGTTCTTCATCAACGAGCAGCAGGGTTGCGATGTCACCGTCAATCGACACCCTCAGCTGGTCCATCGTCACGACCAATGCCTCGCGGGCGACCGCCTGGCTCCCCACGTTGAGGTAGAGAGTCTGGAACGATTCCGCACGTGCTGCCTGGTTATCTGACACCGTTCGAACTTGCTGCAGGTAGGACCCAGCGTCCAGGTTGTCTTGGGAAATGTTGCCTACCCACCACGCGAAAGCAACGGCCGAAACCAGCAGTGGAATGATGAATCGCCGCTTAGACCTACCCCTGCGGCGGCCGTCGATTTCTGGAAACATCGGTACCTAACTCACGTTGTAATCATACAAAGCAGTGTTGTGGGCGAAGGGGGACTCGAACCCCCACGAGCTTGCGCTCACAGACACCTGAAGCCTGCGCGTCTACCAATTCCGCCACTCGCCCGGAGTGAGCGCAAAGTCTACAGCTCCCAGGAACCATACGACCATCAACGACGAACTAGAAACTATCTGACCTCCAGGACCGTTTTGCCGACTTGGACGCTGTCGCTCTTGCTCAGAACCACTGGGTTCGTGACACGACGGCCATTCAAATACGTTCCGTTGGTGCTCCCCAGATCGTGCAGGGTCAAACGGTCTTCTTCCGACACAAGTCTCAAGTGAAACTCAGAGGAGTATGGATCGTCAAGAAAGACGTCAGCATCGGGGCTCCGACCAAAGGTGAGAGCATCTTTCACAACGAAGCTTTCTCCGGCCTGAGAGTCAGACCGCACGAATACGATCTCGTTCCTCGTCTTCTTCTGCGCGGGAGTGATCGAGCCAACATGGCGGAACATCGAGCGCGACACCTGCCAGACAAAGACAAACAGCAGCGCCAAAAAGATCAACCTAAGAAGAGTGAGTACAAATCCTGTCATGAATCAATCCTTTCTTCACCAGATACAAACACTCTAAGAGGTACCGAACCAAGCGTGATCACATCTCCATGGCGTACCTGATGGGGTTCTGACACCCTGCCCGCTTGATGAAACGTTCCGTTCGCTGACCCTAGATCAGTCAACCAAATAGCTTGGTTCTCTCTGTACAGCAGAGCATGAATGCGA
>CAXMSI010000029.1:0-3764 GCA_964196085.1 uncultured Acidimicrobiia bacterium
TTCTGGGTGTCGAGCGCTTCTCGGATCTCAGATTCGATGAGGGTGGCGTCCATTACTTGGAGCCCCTCATGCGCTCTTCGTTGCGACGAGCAATAAGAGTGGTGCGGGCTTCGTAGAAATCTTGTGCGAAGTAAATATTCATTTCCGAGCTCCTTTTCGAGGGTTGATGTCTTGCTGATGTCATCATGATGTCACAAAGACAGCACGATGTCAAGTCTTTCTTCTGCGCTACCGTTCTGCCCAAGCGCAACAGGAGATGTAGCGATGTCTGATGAGCAACTAATTGAAGCCGCCTACGACGACCGGTCTTTGCTTGTTGGCGCCACCGACGCCGTTGAACGCACTGTCGCGCTGCTGGATACTGGCAAGGTCCGCGTCGCAGAAAAGGTCGAGGGTGAATGGATTGTTCATCAGTGGATCAAGAAAGCGGTACTGCTATATTTCGCCATCACCAACATGGAAGAAGTCGCAGCTGGCCCGTTCGTCTACCGCGACAAGATTCCAACAAAGACTGACCTCGCTCACCAGCAGGTGCGGGTCGTGCCGCCTGGCACCGTTCGGTACGGTGCGTTCCTTGAACCAGGCGTGGTGTTGATGCCCGGGTACGTCAACATCGGAGCATATGTAGGTGCGGGAACCATGGTGGACACCTGGGCCACGGTTGGCTCGTGCGCACAAATCGGAAAAGGCGTCCATCTCTCTGGAGGTGTTGGAATTGGCGGAGTTCTGGAGCCGGCGGGAGCCAGGCCTGTGATCGTTGAAGATGGTGCCTTTATTGGCAGTCGCTGCATCATTACTGAAGGGGCGATCATCGGCGAACGCGCTGTGCTTGGAGCCAATGTGACAATCACCGCCTCGGTTCCGATCTATGACGTAACCGGAGAAGAAAAGATTGAGTATCGAGGTTATGTGCCGCCGGGGTCGATTGTGGTTCCGGGTACTCGATCGAAACAATTCCCTAGCGGTGCGGTGCAGCTCAGTTGTGCCTACATCATCGGTAAACGGTCAGAAGCAACCGACACAAAGGTCTCACTCAACGACGAACTTCGAGATTTCGGGGTTTCTGTTTGAGGACTGTCTTCTTCGATCTCGATGGCACCATCGTCGACTCGTTTGGCGGGTTTAAAGACGCTCTGCTTCATGCGGTTGTACCGTGGGGGCTTACTCCCGACGACGCTTCGGTGCGCATGGGCCAAGGGCCCCCATTGCGTGATACCTTCATTCGGCTTGGGGCAGGCGACGTAGAGTTGGCTGTGACCCGGTATCGAGAGAGATATACAACTTCGAGCTACAAGGAACATCCAGTGTTTGAAGGCATGCGAGAGATGCTCGAGGTCCTGCACTCGAAGCAAATGTCGCTCTTTGTCGCCACATCAAAGCCAACAGGGATCTCGACGAAGATTCTCCAACATTTGAAACTGGAACACCTCTTCGTCGAGGTTGTTGGGGCGACCCTCGATGCCTCTCGTGACGCCAAGATCGACGTGTTGCGTTATGCAGTCGAGCAAGCAGGGGCCCCCGAGGAAGCAGTGATGATTGGCGACCGTAAGTACGACATCGAAGCAGCCAACGCTCTTGGCCTGACCTCAATCGGCGTCACCTGGGGTGGAGGGGATCGGTCCGAGTTGGAGTTGGCTCACGCCGACCACATCGTGGATACCGTCACCGAGTTGACGACACTCCTGCTCGTCTAGGACTCGGGTCGTGAGAGTTGGCCAGCAGTCAGACCTTGGTTCTCTCAGCCGAAGCGACGACCACCCAATGGCGCAATTGACTCGTCGGCCATTGCTATCAGTGCTTCTGGCCCGGCGCCGACCGATGCCCATGCTGAGGCCAGCCTGTCGGCAAAGTCTTCGTCTACCTCGGCGAGCCCACGGTGAATTGCCTTTCCCTTGCTCAGCCAGTGGCCGTTGCTGAGTAGTTTCAGTGATGCGACGTCGTGGGCCAGCCGAGATGCAGCGAACAGTCGCTCACCGAGGGGCCGGGGATCGAGGAGGTCGTTGATCCGGTTGGTGATGCGATGGCGGAACACGTCGAGCTCGTCTGAAGAAGGAAGAGGAGCACCTTTGGTGATGATATCGGCGAGCTCCTGGCGGAGTCTGCCTCCGGTGCCGTCTCTGTCCATTAGCACTTCGCCGGTGGAAAACAGGTGGGGGAGTAGGACGCGTCGATCCTCAACTGCCTGCCGATTGGCGGTGTCGACTAACGATTGTGGAGTGTGGAGGTACAGCTCCACCGGCCAATCCTCGAACATGATGGCTTCGTGTCCGGGAACGTCTTCAAAGGCTCCGACTACTACCACATCTACGTCGGAGTGTTGCTTGTCTTCCCCTCGTACAGCGCTGCCTGAGGCAACAGCTGCAAGGGCGGTTGGGTAGCGACCGGTAACTAGTCGTACGATGGCGGGCTTCCAGTGCTGACGTGTGGTGCTCATAGTGGCCACAGTAGAGCCGTGAGGTTGTACGTGAGGGGTGTACTGTGCTTTTTCATGACACTTCAACAAACACTTCGTTGGTTGGTCAATATCCCGTCGCCAATCGGTTTCGAAGAGGAGATTTGCAGCGCGGTAGCTGGCCGCCTTTCCGGTTTGGACGTTCAGAGAGTTGGCAACGGCCTGATAGTTGGATCGCCTTCGGACAAACCCACGTTGTTGCTTGCGGGGCACCTCGATACAGTCCCAAACCAAGGCCAACCTGAGCCATACGTCCAAGATGGGCGGATGCATGGGCTAGGCACTTCAGACATGAAGTCGGGCCTCGCGGTGATGATCCATCTGCTTGAAGATGCCGAAGTTCAGGCTGGCCCGTTCAACGTTGTGGGCGTGTTCTATGACATGGAAGAGGGACCGATCGCTGAGAACCAGCTTTCTACGATCCTCGACGAGGTGCCGTGGTTGCTGGACGCCGAATTCGCAGTGGTGATGGAATCGACTGATCTAGAGATCGAAGTTGGCTGCAACGGTGCAATCAACGTGGTGTTGAGAGTCCACGGTAAGAGTGCTCACGCTGCACGTCCATGGATGGGAGTGAACGCAATTACCAAAGCGATTCCGCTGCTCCAGGCTTTTGAGCAGTTCGCTGACCGTCCAGTAGCGATTGACGGCCTAGTTTTTCATGAGGTGATGAATCCAACCCTCATAGCGGGGGGCGTTGCGCGTAACGTGCTGCCAAAGGATTTTGAGATCAATGTGAATTATCGGTTCCCGCCCAACTGCTCGTTGGAAGAAGCCCAGGAGCGACTGCGCGATGTGGTCGGGGACCTCGCCGACGAGATCGAGTTCACTGACCTTGCTCCGTCGGGTCCGGTCCCTCGGGACAACCCACACCTTGAACGGCTTGCAGTGGTGTCAGGAGCCCAGCGAAATCCCAAACAGGGCTGGACAGACGTGGCCCAGCTAGCGCAATACGGGATTCCTGCCGTGAACTATGGTCCGGGTGATCCAAAACTCGCTCACCAGTTGGGGGAGTCAGTAGAGCTTGCCAACCTCCCCGCTGCATTCGAAGTTTTGAAGCGATTCCTGACCTGAGCTCGCCGGTCGTGTGGGAGTCCTTGCACTGGGAGCTCTGTTAAAGGTGTGTTTCGTCTCTGTTTCAGGTCGCTCTAGGGGGGGATAACCATTGTAGGCTCGGTTTCTACTCGCTATTTGGAGTGTGCATATGCTTACGCTCAACGGAACCTTCACCGATCGACAGATGGACTTTTTCGACCGGCCGGAGCCGGGCAAAATAACGCTCTCTGGAGAGTGGGGTCACACTCGCGGCTCG
>CAXMSI010000029.1:3774-13319 GCA_964196085.1 uncultured Acidimicrobiia bacterium
CCCATTGCCTATACCTACGATGCCGCAGCGGACCGTGTACAAATTCTGACTTCCAACCAAGTGATATTGCGTTCGGCTGAATCGCACAGGGTGGTCGAAGTCGGCATTCGCCGCGGTCGCAACAGCGTCGTGATCTCGGGAGTGGCTGAACTCGATACGGACTCAGATTCAACTGCCACGGCACTTCACAATTATGAAGAAAAATTTGGTATCGCTCCTGAGATGCGACCTGGGCGGGTGTTGGTCACCATTCCTGTAGACGGCGTCAGTAGCACGGTCGTTTGAACTGGGGGATGGTTCCAGAAAGGCTCTAGACTTGCCGCCATGGCCATAGAGATCGATATTGCCCACGTTGCGCGCCTCGCCCGGCTGGGAATCCCAGAAGAAGAACTTGCCGGATACGGCGAACAACTCGAGGTGATCCTCGAGCACGCTGCAGCTGTCCAAGGTGCCGATACAGAAGGGGTGGAGCCAACAGCGCACCCCCTCGGCATTGTGAACGCGTTCAGGGTCGACGAGGTGAGGCCTTCGCTCGACCGCGCTTCAGTTCTCGCTCAAGGACCGGACACAACTGACGAGTATTTCCGGGTCCCACCTGCTCTGGAGACCGAATGAGCGCCGCCAATCTTTCAATCTCTGAAGCCTCCCAGGCACTTGCCAGCGGAGACCTTTCAGCCAAGGAACTCACGGAAGATGTTTTACAGCGGGCTTCAATGACCGAGGGCCAATTGCACTCGTACATGCTCATCGATCACGATGGGGCTCGAGCAGCAGCGAAAGAGGCCGATCTCAAACTGGCTGCTGGCAGTGGCGGATCCCTGACAGGAATTCCGATAGCTCTCAAAGACAACATGGTCACCGAAGGCATCGAGACAACCTGCTCGTCAAAAATATTGGAGGGATGGATCCCTCCCTACGACGGGTCGCTCTCGCAGTCAATGAAAGCGGCTGACGCGGTGATTGTTGGCAAGACAAACATGGACGAATTTGCAATGGGCTCATCCACAGAGAACTCAGCTTTCGGAACTTCGCGCAACCCTTGGGACCCAACCAGGGTGCCTGGTGGCAGCTCCGGCGGTTCAGCTGTTGCTGTGGCGATTGGCTCTGCGCTAGGGAGTTACGGATCAGATACTGGTGGTTCGATCCGTCAGCCAGCGTCTTTGTGTGGGATTGTGGGCATGAAGCCAACATACGGGTTGGTGAGTCGTTTTGGCCTGATCGCTTTTGCTTCCTCTCTCGACCAGATCGGCCCGTTTTCTCGCACCGTCGAGGACTCGGTGGCCTTATTGGCAGCTGCAGCTGGCCCCGACAAGATGGACGCTACGTCTTACCACGGTGCTTACCCCAATTTCGGCGGGAGCCTTGGGAAGGGTGTTGCAGGCCTCAGAATTGGTGTCGTGAAGGAGTTTGGTGGCGAAGGGCAGGAAGATGGAGTTACCTCACGATTCCAGGCCACGGTGGCAGCTCTCGAGGGTGCTGGAGCCGCAGTAGTGGAGGTGAGCCTTCCCGCGGCCAAGTACGCGGTGTCTACCTACTATCTGATCGCTCCGGCTGAGTGTTCGGCAAACCTGGCTCGCTTTGATGGTGTTCGCTATGGCCTTCGTGTTGAGGGCGAAACAGTGGAAGCCATGATGCGTCGAACCCGCGCCGAGGGGTTTGGCCCGGAGGTAACAAGGCGTATTCTGCTCGGGACCTACGCTCTGTCAGCTGGGTACTACGACGCTTTCTACGGCCAAGCTCAACGTCTGCGAACGCTGATGATCCAAGACTTCGCTACCGCTTACGCCTCATGCGACGTGCTGGTATCACCAACCAGTCCAACAACGGCTTTCAAGATTGGGGAGCGGACCCAAGACCCGTTGGCCATGTATCTGTCTGACATCTACACCATCCCCTCCAACCTAGCGGGACACCCTGCGATCTCAGTTCCTGTTGGCAACGATGAGCTCGGACTCCCGGTCGGCTTCCAGATCATGGCACCGGCCCTTGCTGAAGAAGTTATGTACCAGGTAGCCGACGCCGTAGAGACCCTCATGGGCAGAAGCCCGATGCCGAAATTGCAGGAGGTTGCATCGTGACCGAATGGCAGACGGTAGTTGGCATCGAAATCCACGTGGAGCTTGCCACAAAATCGAAGATGTTCTGCGGCTGCGCGGTGAACTTTGACTCACCACCCAACACCAACGTGTGCATGGTGTGTTTGGGTATGCCAGGAGCGCTTCCGGTTCCGAACGAGACCGCCCTTGAATGGATCACTCAGATTGGGTTGGCTCTCAACTGCTCGATCACTGAAGATACGCAGTTCGCTCGCAAGAACTATTTCTACGCTGACCAACCCAAGAACTACCAAATTACCCAAGCGGAGGGGCCGGTGTGTGTAGACGGTTTCCTCGACATTCAAGTTGAAGGCGAAGAGTCCCATCGCGTCATCATCGAGCGGGCGCATATGGAAGAAGACACCGGGAAATCAACCCATGTGGGATCCACTGGTCGTATCCACAGCGCTGAAGAGACTTTGATGGACTTCAACCGGGCTGGCACACCTTTGGTAGAGATTGTGACGACGCCGTCGATCAAAACCGGGCCTCAAGCTCGGGCATACGCCCAGAAGATCAGAGAACTCGTTATGGCTCTTGGAGTTTCCGACGTGAAGCTCGAAGAGGGTTCGATGCGTTTCGACTCGAACATCTCTGTCAACAAGCCGGGTGAACCGTTGGGGACAAAGGTCGAAGTCAAGAATATGAACTCGTTTCGGTCCCTTGAACGGGCAACCGATTTTGAGATCGCTCGTCAGATCGCGGCTATAGAGGCAGGCGAACGCATTGTTCAGGAGACCAGGCACTGGGATGAGGAGAAGCAGACCTCTAAGTCGATGCGCTCCAAGGAAGGTTCCAGTGATTACCGCTATTTCATCGAACCCGACATGGTGCCCATGGTGCTGGGCGCTGAATGGGTAGCGAAAGCCCAGGCAGCGTTACCCGAGCTCCCCGATGCTCAACAGGCGCGGTATGAAGCCTTGGGCCTTGACCAGCAGGCGGCTTCAGTCATAGTCGGCCTCGAATCAGCGTATTCTTCGATTCTCGAAGGGGCCATCGACGCTGGAGCCGACGCTCGCTTGGTGTCTAATTGGCTGACACAGGATGTCACCGCCTGGGCTCGGAGTGAAGAGCGGGCTCTGGACTCCACGCCGCTGACTGGTTCGGCACTC
Organism: uncultured Acidimicrobiia bacterium; assembly: GCA_964196085.1. Taxonomy (GTDB): domain Bacteria; phylum Actinomycetota; class Acidimicrobiia; order Spongiisociales; family JAENVV01; genus CAXMPE01. The sequence continues at coordinate 6,983 of CAXMSI010000029.1, forward strand.
GCTGAACTATCCGCCATGGTTTCTGATGGGAAGTTGTCGGCCACGGCTGCCAAGAAGACGTTGGCGGCAGTGCTTGAAGGCGAAGGGTCACCGGAGGAAGTCGCTGTTGCTATGGATCTGTTGCAGATGAGTGACCTTGGAGCGATAGAGGCAGTCGTAGACAAGCTCATTGCCGACAACCCCGATGATTTCGAACGGTTGGTTGGTGGCGACGGCAGGGTCAACGGTTTCTTCGTTGGCCAAGCAATGCGGGCCACTGGTGGGAAGGCCGATCCCAAGATCGTCAACCAGATCCTACGTGACAGGGCCGACCAGTAGCTATGCGCCCCGTGGTGTTTGACTGCGATGGTGTCCTGGTGGACTCGGAACACCTCTCAGAGCGATCTTGGAGGCAAGCGCTATCGGTATACGATGTAGTGCTGACTGAGGGTGACTGGCATGCCGGACTTGGTCTTACGTACAGAGAGACGTATGAAATATACGTTCAGTCCTATGAACTGCCAGAGATCAGTGTATTTGGCAACGAACTTGCTGAGATTACCAAACGAGTGCTCTCCAAACATCTCAACGCTTTTCAAGACGCTGTTGATGTGCTTGAGGTGATTTCGGGGCGAACCAAACTCGCAGTCGCTTCGTCAAGTAGCCGCTACCGGCTTGATGTCTCACTGCAGACGACGAAGATAGATCGGTTTTTCGAGGCCTCTGTGGCTGGCGACGAAGTTGAGTTTGGCAAGCCGGCTCCTGACCTGTTCCTAGCCGCTGCTGAAGCGCTTGGCGTTGATCCAACGACATGTGTCGCTGTTGAGGATACGCCTGCTGGGATTGCGTCGGCGAAGGCTGCTGGAATGACTGTTGTTGCAGTTGAGCGAGGCATGTTTCCAGCCAGTGAGCTCGCTGAGGCTGACTCAATCGTTCCAAGACTCACCCCCATCTGTGTGATGTTGTAGGCTGACCGGATGGAAAACTTACCGCTGATTCTCGCTGTTGTTGCTGGAGCCCTTGTTGTCTGGTGGATGATCAAGAAGGCTGTGAAGCTAGCGCTGTATGCCGGTGTTGCTGCGGTTGGGTTCTATCTCTGGTCACAGTACGGCGGTTAATTGATGAGCTTCCTATGGGAAGTAGTAACTGAGTCACTGTCCTTTCTTGCCGAGGCATCTTTCTGGCCGGTCCTTGGCCTCACGCTGGCGGTAACGCTTGCAGCAACGACCTTGGCTGTGGTTTTTGGAATCCCTGTCGGGATGTGGACGGGCGAACGCAACACGAAGCCCTCAAGGTTCCTGCTGGTGTTACTCAACACGGGGATGGGCATGCCGCCAGTACTCGCTGGAGTGCTGGTGCTGCTGCTGCTCTGGGGATCAGGTCCGCTTGGGTCCTGGGGCTTGCTCTTCACACCGTTGGCCATGGTGTTGGTTCAATTCTTGTTGGCGCTCCCGATCGTTGCTGGTGTCATCGCTGGCGCGGTTAGAACTCTTCCAACTCTTGCCAACGAGCACATTGCTTCATTGCGGCTGTCGAGGAAGGCCGAGCGGCGTCTAAAGCTTGCTGAAGTTCGCCCGGCTGTGATCACCGCTGTGGCTGCTGCATTCGGACGTGTGGTCTCAGAGGTGGGAGCTGTCCTGATTGTCGGAGGAAATATCAAAGGAGAAACCCGGGTCCTCACTACAGCCATTGTTCAAGAGTCCCGGCAGGGCAATTTGGGCGCTGCCCTTGGATTTGGGCTCATCCTGCTGGTCTTCTCGCTATCGATCAATGTATGGCTTACCCGATTCCAGTTGCGAGAGTCGGCACCATGACCTTGGACGGTTTTGGGTTTGACAGTGGTGACCATTTGGTGATTTTTGGTCCAAATGGGGCGGGGAAGTCCTCGCTCCTTCGACGGTTGATCGGATTTGGTGATTTCGACCCGATCTTGAATGCGGCGTACCTACCCCAAAAGCCCTATGCGTTTAGGGGAACCGCTGAACTCAACTTGACGTTGGGCTTGACCGAGACTGAGGCAGCAAGGGCGATGGACTTGGCCGATGGGCTTGGGGTGAGTGGCGTGCTTGCCTCCGAAGCGAGGGTGTTGTCAGGCGGTGAACTTCAGCGGCTCAACCTTGCCAGGGTGCTGGCCCGTTCTGAAGAGTGGGTGATCCTCGATGAGCCTCTCGCCCCTCTCGATGTCAGAGATCGGGAACGAGTGGCAGGGTTGATCGCCGAGGCAATTGGTGACCGAGGCTCCGTCATTGTTACCCACCATAGAGAGAGCGCAGCAATCTTCGGGGACAAGGTGGTTGTGGTAGTCGACGGAGCGGTGGCTCAGCAAGGGCCAATTCGGGAAGTCTTTTCGCTCCCTGCTTCTGAGGTGGTAGCGGCGGTAGTCGGGGTCTCCAATGTGCTCTCAGGAGAAGTTCAGCGCAGGGAGGGAGTCCTTGGCTTGATTCTCGCTGGCGACCTCGAGATTTGGGCCCGCACAGAGTGTGATGTTGGCGATGTTGTCAAGTTGCTGATTCCAGCAGAGTCGGTCACTGTCTTCGCCTCTGGCGGAACCCCGGTAGGCTCAGCAAGGAACCGTTGGGACGGCGTGATAGGCGAGCTTCGGCCGGCCGCCTCGCTTGTCGAAGTTCTCGTGGAAATTGGCCGGAGCAGTGTCGTGGCTCTTGTGACCCAAGGCTCTGTGGACGGCCTTGGCCTCGCCCCAAGCGTTGGAGTCACGGTTGCCGTGAAAGCCAGCGCTGTTCGGGCGATAGGTCGATGAAGCCTGTTTGGGCGATGTTGGCTGGGGTTCTCCTGTTGGCCAGCTGCGGCGGCGTTAAAGATGGAATTGTTATCGCGGCGGGTACCACCCTCGATGATTCAGGCTTCTTGGAAGCGCTGGTTGCCGAATACCAAGCTGAGTTCCCGGATAGACAAGTTGTCGTAGTCGGACGTTCGAGCGCAGAAGCGATCTCGCTGGGGACTGCTGGCTCTGCCGATTTGCTGATCACTCACGCCCCTGTTCTCGAAGCGGAGTTCATCAGCTCAGGTCTGTCGTCGAGAGTTGTTGAACTCTTCGAAAGCGACTTCTACTTGGTGGCCCCACCTGAGATTGCTGCTGAGTTGGCGGGGAAGACCGTGGCTGAGGTGCTGTTGGGCCTAGTCGATCGGACAATAGATGCTGACTTCGTTTCGCGGGGAGACGAGTCGGGGACCCATCACAGAGAAAGGGCACTGTGGGAGGCGGTGGGAGGCGTGCCGCACGAAGCCTCGTGGTACCTCGAGACAGGACAAGGCATGGGGCCTACCCTCCAGATTGCTGGTCAGAAGGGAGCTGTCGCCTTGACTGAGGCCGGGAGCTTCTTGTCGGTCAACGAACTATCACTCGCTGTGGTGGCAACCTCAGGGCCGGCCCTGCCAAATGTGTACAGAGCGATTCTGCCAAAAGGTGCCGGTGTCGAAACTACCCTTTTCCTTGATTGGGTGTTGGCTCACCCGGCGCTCGTTGCATCGGTGAACATTGACCTATTTGGAAGGCCCGTATACCGATCCTTGCCGTGAGGCTGGTCCAGTTGCGGCGTTCGATTGTCGGTGTAACGACAAATTTGCGAGAATCAAAGCCCCCAAGCAACTAGGACCCCTACTGATGGCTCGCAAAATCGTCGTGGCCGAAGAACTCGCCCCTGCGGGGATGGATGCGTTGGCTACTGCATTCGAGGTCTTCAACGCGGCAGGCATGCCTCGGCCTGAGCTTCTGGCTGTCCTTGTTGACGCATCGGCCTTAATCGTGCGCTCTGAAACCGACGTAGATGCAGAACTAATGGCTGCTGCACCCATGCTTGAAGTTGTAGGTCGTGCAGGGGTGGGTGTTGACAACATTGACCTTGAAGCGGCGACCGATGCTGGCGTTATGGTCGTTAACGCCCCTCAAGCGAACATCATTTCAGCAGCCGAGCATGCTTTCGCCCTGCTGCTGGGTCAAGCCCGCAACCTGGGAGCTGCTCACAGCTCGATGGAAGCCGGCCGCTGGGATCGCAAGCTCCTCAAGGGGGTTGAGCTCTATGGCAAGACCTTGGGAGTGGTCGGATTTGGCAGGATTGGTCGGCTTGTAGCTGAACGGGCTGCAGCCTTTGGAATGACCGTCCTTGCCTACGACCCATACGTCGGACCCGATGCAGCAACCCGCCTTGGTGCCGAAGTAGTCATGCTCGACGAGCTGTATGCCCGGGCTGATTTCATCACCGTTCACCTGCCCAAGACGGCCGAGACCACGAACATGATCGCGGCCGGGTCAATAGCGAAGATGAAGGACGGAGTGAGGATTGTCAACGCAAGTCGCGGTGGCATTGTCCACGAAGGCGACCTCATCGCCGCACTCGAGTCGGGGAAGGTCGCCAGCGCTGGGCTCGACGTCTTCGATGTTGAGCCGCTAGCGTCCGACAGTCCGTTGCGCTCGACGAGAAATCTTATACTCACCCCGCATCTCGGCGCTTCCACGGTAGAAGCACAAGACAAGGCAGGGGTGCAGGTTGCTGAGGCAGTGGCGTCAGCGCTCATGGGGGGATTGGTAGCCTCTGCGGTAAATGTGAGTTTCGGGCCACCTGCACCGCCCGAAGTAATAGCGTATCTGCCAGCTGCTGAGCATCTTGGAAAGCTATTTGCCTCGCTGGCTCGAGGCTTGCCATCGCAGATCAATCTCAAGATCGCGGGCGAGTTGGCGAAGCTGGCAACACAGCCGTTGGTTCTGGCATTCCTGAAGGGGGCCTTAGGAGACGTCACCACCGAAAATGTGAGCTACGTCAACGTGGAGCGGATCGCAGATGAGCGTGGCGTGGAGGTCATCACAGAAGGCTCAGGAGACGCCCGTGAATTCAAATCGCTCATCAGTGCTAGCGGCGTACTGGGGTCCCGATCGCCGATGGTATCTGGAACTGTCACCAGGAAGGGGCCCACTCTTGTTGGCATCGACGCGATGGAGATTGAGCTGCCGTTTGGTGAAAACTTGTTGATCATCCGTCATATCGACAAGCCAGGGCTTATTGGCGCGGTGGGGTCACTGCTGGGCGACTTCGGTATCAACATCGACAGCATGGTGGTTGGTGCCAGCACAACCGGGGAGCCGTCACTTATGGGCCTTGTGCTCGCCCGGCCACTCACTACTGAACAAGAGACGGTGATTCTCGGAGTTCCAGGAGTGGACAAGGTACGCTTCATCACATTCTGATGACATTGCAAAAGTTGGTTGCTTCCTGGTTTGGTTCCGGGCTTCTATTAGGGAAGCTCCGCGGGTCGCATGGTGGATCAGGCACCGTGGGGTCACTCGCAGCGCTTGGCATTTTGTGGCTGTTACAGCCAATAGCGTGGCCGTGGGTGCTTGTTATGGCGTGTGGAGCAGCGGCTCTCTCGTTGTGGTCGGCAAGACCGTTCTCCACCAATGGCGAAGACCCCGGCTGGATCGTGATCGACGAGGTAGCGGGCATGTTCGTGGCGGGGATTGGACTGGCGGGAGCCCCGTTGTTGGTGGCTTTTGTGGTTTTTCGATTCGCTGACATAACTAAGAAGTTTCCTGGGGTGGGGTGGGCCGACCGTCTTCATGGCCCGATTGGAATCACCTTGGATGACCTGATCGCTGGGCTATACGGGTTGGCTGCTGGCTGGTTATTCAGCTTGATCTAGCGTACAAGACGTGAGTGCGAGCTAGCGTTGGACACATGCAGCCATCAGACCTTTCAAGTTACTCGGAACCCTCCTCTCCAGATCTCAGCCCAGACGGCTCTTCGACCGTCTTTGTTGTATCGAAGATGAATATGAAAGAGGACCAATACGACCGGTCCATATGGTTGCACGATGGTCACGGTGAGAGGAAGTTCACCAGTGGGCCAGGTGACTCATCACCCAAGTGGTCACCGACCGCGAAGCAATTCGGTTTCCTGCGGGTGGTCGACGATGGCGGGCAGATAGCAGTGATGTCCGCCGATGGTGGAGAAGCCCGGGTGATCACCAAGTCAACGCTGGGATTCAGTTCGTTCCAGTGGTTTGCTGATGGGAACCGCATTCTCGCGATCGAGAAGTGTTGGGCGCCCGACTGGGACGACCTTGAGGGAGATGAACGGGCCCGCAAGCCCAAGCGCATTACCCAGATTCCCTATCGGTTTGATGCCATGGGATGGGTGCACCAACAACAATCCCGGCTTGTGGTCGTCGACGTATCGACAGCTGAGGTCACCGTTGTTAGCGAAGAGCAGTTCGCAATAGCAAGTCCTCAACTGCTGCCTGATCAAGAGACAGTCGTCTACTTGGGTGACAACACCGACAGGCTTGTTCGGAACATGGACCGAGCCATCTACAAGCTCACCTCGGGCAACGTCGAAGCCACCCAAGT
>CAXMSI010000030.1:0-10251 GCA_964196085.1 uncultured Acidimicrobiia bacterium
CGGGATCTCTGGCATCCACCTCAACCTCATCACAGCAGTTGCCTCATCGATCGTAATCGGGGTGGGCATTGACTATGCCATACACTTCGTGGCCGCGATCCAGCACGCTGAGCAGTACGGCCCCGGGTACGTCTATCGGGCGCTTGAATCGGCGGGCAGACCGATCGTTGCCAACGCTCTCGGTATCGCGATTGGTCTGACGGGCCTTTGGCTAAGCCCACTTGAACCCCACCACCATATTTCAATGATCATGTGGGGGGCGATGACGGTGGCGGCTGTCAGTGCATTGATTATCATCCCGGCCCTTTTGCCCAGGGACGCGGTCGCCAACTCCTAACGGAGGTTGGCCCCAAGACGCCGCCAAACAGACCCAATCACGCATTGGTCGATGCTCTCAGGGCTCTCTTCAGTACGGGCTGATAAACTGACCAGATGAGATCAGAAGAAGTAGCCGAGGCACTTACCAGAGCTGAGCAACACCTCGAGCGGGGTGAAGGTCTTGCTGGTTCTGGGTTCTGGAAGGCCGTGAGGGCTGTGAAGGACTCGACCGCCTTGGCCGGCGAATTCAGCTCCCGGATCGCTCGTATCGACGCGAAAGCCCACGACGACTGGGCACTTCTGACGATCCCTCTTTGGGTCGGAAGCATCCTTGCTGCGACAGGTACGGGCACTCTCGTTTGGCTCGTAGGCCAGGCCTACCAGTGGGCTGAGCCCTGGAACACCGTTGCAATGGTCGTCGGCGGTTTCGGACTTATGACAGCAGTCCACAGTCCAGCACACCTCCTCGTCGGGAGAGCGTTGGGGATGCGTTACTCCAAATGGTTTATCGGTAGCTTCCAGCGGCCGCAGCCAGGGGTGAAGATCGAGTACTCGAGCTACCTCACCACCCCACCCCAGTATCGAGCTGTCATGCATGCCGCTGGTGCAGTGGCTTCGAAGCTCGCCCTCTGGCTCACATTTTGGGCGGGATTTGTTGCCGAAATCCAACTTTGGGGGCTGGTAATTCTTGGCTTGGGCGCCGTAGTGACAACTATCACCGATTTCACCATCGGGTTCAAGAGTGGCGACTGGAAAAAGGCCAGAAGAGAATGGCGATTCTTCCGTAACGCTTCCTAAGTGGCATGGGTCGAAGATGCGACCAACAAACACCCCAGTTGTTCTACGATAGGGCACCATGCAACGACCCGAACTCCCGACGATTATCCAAGGTGGCATGGGCGTAGCCGTGTCCGGCTGGAAACTAGCGCACGCCGTCTCATCTGCGGGACAGCTTGGCGTGGTGTCCGGGACCGCCTTGGACGTCGTTCTTGTGCGACGTCTACAACAAGGAGACCCCGACGGACATGTTCGCCGGGCGCTCGATGCTTTTCCATTTCGCGACGTCGCCAAGAGCATCATGGAGAAGTACTTTCAGGCTGACGGCGTCAAGCATGGCGAACGCTTCAAGACACGATCCAAACTAAAGATCAAGATCCCTGAAGCCCTTTCCGACCTGCTGGTTGCGAGCAATTTCGTCGAAGTCTTCCTCGCAAAGGAAGGACACGAAGGCAAGGTTGGGATCAACTACCTCGAGAAGCTCCAGGCACCTACACTCCACTCGATATTTGGTGCCATGCTTGCTGGAGTTGATTACGTCCTTATGGGAGCCGGCATCCCCCGAGCGATCCCTGGAATTCTCGACCGCCTCTCTCGATCAGAGGCCGTTGAGCTCAAGCTCGACGTAAAAGGCGCCACTCCCGAGGATGACTTCAAAATGGAGTTCAACCCCAGAGCATATTTCAAGGAGAAGGCCGCACAGCTCAAACGACCTGACTTCCTTCCAATCATTTCTTCGTTTTCTCTGGCCAAAATGCTCAAGCGCCGCTCCACCGGGGCCATTGCTGGCTTCATCGTAGAAGGGCCGACAGCTGGGGGTCACAACGCACCGCCACGCGGCAAGATGTCGCTTACTGACGAAGGAGAACCGGTGTATGGCGATCGAGATGTCGCTGACCTTGATGCGATTGCCAGCCTCGGACTCCCCTTCTGGCTCGCTGGATCGTTCGGCAGGCCAGAGGCAGTGACGCAAGCCCTAGCCAGCGGAGCGACCGGGGTCCAGGTGGGAACACTTTTTGCCTACTGCGAGGAGTCAGGTTTCACCCCAGACATCAAAGAACAAGTTCTCGACCTCAGCAACAACAACAAGGTAGACCACTTCACAGACCCGGTCGCTTCTCCAACGGGCTTTCCGTTCAAGGTCGTCCAAATGGAGGGAACCCTCTCTGAGAAGCACCTCTACGAAGAGCGCACGCGAATTTGCGACCTCGGTTACCTACGCTCAGCCTACAAAAAGGCGAACGGTGATGTTGGGTGGCGCTGTGCTGCCGAGCCCGTTAAGGACTTTGTCAGGAAGGGTGGCGAAGCCGACAACGCCGTGGGCAAGAAATGCCTCTGCAACACCTTGCTGTCGTCGGTAGGCATGGCTCAGGTCCAGACCAGCGGAGAACTCGAGCTGCCAATGGTTACTTCTGGCGATGATGTCAAGAAAGTAGCAAGGATGCTCAGACCCGGCCACGACACCTACACAGCCCAAGACGTGCTGGACTACCTTCTCGAAGACGTCATCTAACAACTGGAGGGACCAGAAAGTGGCTCTTTCTTTCACGACAACGTTTGACGCTACAGACCCTGAGGCACTGGCCACATTCTGGGCAGCTGCCCTCGGCTACGAGCTACAACCTCCGCCTGAGGGATTTTCATCTTGGGACACATGGTGTGACTCATTGGAGATTCCGGTCGAGGATCGTAACAACTATGCCGCAATCATTGACCCAGAGACCTCAGGACGACTTCTCTTCCTTAAGGTGCCAGAAACCAAAAGTGCCAAGAATCGCGTACACCTTGACGTCAGTGCGTCATCGGGACTTGCTGACGAGCTTCGCTCCGCCGCCCGTGAGGTGCATGCAGAGTTTTTGGTTGGATTTGGGGCCACGATCGTTGCCCGGCGCGAAGAGTACGGCGCCTCCTGGATAGTCATGGAGGATCCAGAGGGCAACGTGTTCTGCGTGACATGAGCATTCGGTTCGCGACCCCCGAAGACGTCCCAACAATCCGCCGATTCATTCAAGAGCTGGCCGAGTTTGAGAAGTTGCCCCACGACGCCAAGGCAACAGAGGCCGACCTCCAATCAACATTGTTCGGCGACCGCCCATACGCAGAAGTGTTGATTGCTGAGCAGGCAGACGAATCAGTCGGGTTCGCCTTGTTCTTTCACAACTATTCGACATGGCAGGGAAAACCGGGCGTCTACCTCGAAGACTTATACGTGCATCCGTCTGCGAGAGGTGGCGGCTTTGGGAAGGCCTTGTTGACTCGTCTCGCAGAAATCACCGTCGAACGCGACTGTGGCAGGTTGGAATGGTCGGTACTTGACTGGAACACTCCGGCTATTGATTTCTACGAAGGCCTCGGCGCCTTTCAGATGGATGGATGGTCAACCTTCCGTCTTGCAGATGATGCCCTCGATGACCTCGCTGGCAGCCGATAGGCTGTCCCTGGTTAGAACCAACCGGGCTACCAGCACCGTTAAGGTCTGTACACGTTCAGTTCGTTGAGGCCTCCTACTTGGCCAGCCGCGAAACTCTAGACCATCAGATGCCACATCGATGGTGCCGGTTCCGATAGCCACCGGCACCATCATTGGTCGGGCTGAGAGGATTTGAACCTCCGACCTTTGGTCCCCCAGACCAGCGCGCTAACCAAGCTGCGCCACAGCCCGAAGTATCACTACAAGGGGTTGGAGTACTTTACTCACAAACCACTAACAACCCCACCTAGCACCGGTAACCTACTGGAATGCATCTAGTCGAAATGATCACACGAAAACGAGACGGCGGAACCCTCACTTCATCCGAAATCGAGGACTTCGTCGCTGGGGTTGTTGACGACGTGCTCCCCGAGTACCAGATATCAGCGCTCCTCATGGCCATCCTCTTCAATGGGCTGAATCAGCGAGAGCTCACCTCCCTCACCGTTGCTATGCGAGACTCGGGAGACGTCCTCGATCTTGAGACAATCTTGCAGCCAAAGGTAGATAAACATTCAACTGGCGGCGTCGGAGACAAGATTTCCATTCCGTTGGCTCCAATCGTGGTGGCATGTGGACTTGTTGTGCCCATGATTTCTGGCCGGGGACTTGGTCATACTGGCGGGACCCTCGACAAATTAGAGTCGATCCCAGGCTTCATTACCTCAATGAGCCTCGATCAAATTCTGGATCAGTTGACTGAGATTGGACTCGTCCTGACTGGCCAATCCGACACATTGGTTCCTGCGGATCGCCGGCTCTACGCGATGCGGGACGCATCGGGTACCGTCCCATCGGTTCCGTTGATCACCAGTTCAATTCTCTCCAAAAAGCTAGCCGAGGACCTTGACGCGTTGGTGTTGGACGTGAAGTTCGGGTCTGGAGCATTTCTCCCAAGCTACGAGAGCGCAAAAGAACTTGCCGAGACGATGGTGAGAGCTTGCGAGGCCGCCGGGACACGGATCACAGCCTTCATCACCCGTATGGATCAGCCTCTAGGGGCCGAAGTCGGCAACGCCAATGAGATCCGGGAGTCCCTTGCAACCCTTAGAGGCGAGGGCCCCGAAGATGTTCGAGAGCTAACCTATGCGCTAGGGGCTGAGATGTTGATCTTGGGTGGGCTTGCGTCCACGGTCGAAGAGGCCGAACTTGTAATCGACAACGCCATCGAATCGGGAGCGGCAATCGAGGTCTTTCGAAAGGTCATCATTGCCCAAGGTGGCGATCCAAACGTAATCCACGACGAGTCCCTTTTACCAACTGCTGAGAACTCTTATGTATTGACCGCCCCCACCTCCGGGATTGTCACCAGATGTGATGCCAAGACTATCGGAGTGTCTTGCCTCCGACTCGGGGGAGGGCGTGAAGCGAAGGACGATATCATCGACCCAGCGGTTGGGATCACGCTTCATGCCAAATTAGGTGCGTCCGTGAGCAAAGGAGACCCACTCGCTACGGTTTCTTGGAACAGCCCAGAAAGACTTGCCGATGCATTGGAACTGTTGCCATCAGCTTGGGACTTCGGCTCGGCTCACGAAGCCCAGCCATTAGTGGTAATGCGAATTGAGTAAGGTCGTCTTCGACCCGTCCGATCCCGATCTCATCGAGGATCCATACCCAACACTCAACGCACTTCGTGAAGAGCACAGGACGTTCAGAACTGACGGCTCTCCCCTACTGTTCGTCACTCGCTTCGCTGACATCAGTTCAGGCCTTAAGAACCGTTCGCTTGGGCGGGTCCAAGACGTCGAAATGCAAGCCGCCACCCACGACCCCCGTTGGAGGTCCTTCTGGGAGGTGGAGCGTTGGTCGCTCCTTGAGCTGGAACCACCCGATCACACCCGTTTACGCAGGTTGGTCTCGCATGCATTCCTGTCCCGTAACGTGCAAAAGCTTGCCGCACCAGCACTCGAGTACGCATCAGCACTCTTGCAAGAGCTCCGCAACCGGAAATCCTTTGGCCTGCTGGGAGACTTTGCCAAACCGTTCTCCATCTCCCTCATTACTTCACTGTTGGGGACTCCGAAATCAGACGGCGAAGAGCTTGTTCGGTGGTCAAATGAGATGGTGCGGATGTACGAACTCGACACGCCTGACGCCGAGGCGGCCACCGCGAACAACGCCGCAGGAGCATTTGCTGAATATGTCCGCCACCACATTCGGCTCAAGCGAGCAAACCCCTCTGATGACCTCCTGTCTGCACTGGTCTCCGCCGAGATCAACCGGGAACACCTGACCGAGGCTGAATTGGTTTCCACCATGATTGTCTTGCTCAATGCCGGCCATGAAGCCACGGTCAACACGGTGGGAAACGGAGTTACAGCCCTGCTCAAGCACCCAGCGCAATGGGATCGGCTTACGAACGGCCAGGTACCGGCGTCTGTGGGAGTGGAGGAGCTCTTGCGATTCGATGCTCCGCTGCACCTTTTCGAGCGCTGGGTACTTCAGGACACTGAAGTGGCCGGTCAAGAACTCACCACGGGGGCCAAAGTGGCGTTCCTGTTCGGCTCGGGCCAACGGGATCCCCGCAGATTCGAGAACCCCGACACGTTCGACATCGGAAGAGGGGACACCCGTCATCTCGCCTTCGGCGCAGGTATCCACCACTGTATTGGTGCCCCCCTTGCACGCGTAGAACTAACAGCAGCCTTGCAGTCGCTCGTTTTCGTCACGCCAAACCTGGTGCTCACTGCCGAGCCAATCAGGACTCCGGGATTCGTAATCCGGGGTTACGACGAGGTCGTTGTAGGCACAACTTCCTAAGCACAAGGTGGTAGCGATGTCTATGGAGACCAACTCTGCGGGAAATCCCCTACCGCAAGCCCTTTGAACCAAGGCCGGCAGTAGCCTTAGCCAATGAGCTACGAACAACTTCAAGAAGCAGCAGCATTCATCGCTGAGACCACTGGGAAGACAAAGCACGATATCGCTGTCGTTTTGGGGTCAGGACTCTCTGATTACACAGCCTCTCTTCCTGACGCTCAGGTGATCCCGTACGAAGACATCCCCCACTTCCCGTTGCCGAGCGTCCACGGTCATGCGGGCCACCTTGTCTCGACAACGGTCGGCAACAACAGAGTGTTGATCTTCGCTGGGCGAGTGCACCTCTACGAGGGGCGACCCCTATGGGACACCGTGTTTGGCGTCCGCACAGCCATCCTTTCAGGCTGCCACACCTACCTCGTCACAAATGCAGCCGGAGGCTGCGGAGAGGGCCTTCAACCTGGGGACCTCACCCTGATCAGCGATCATCTCAATCTCACTGGCCAGAACCCGCTCATGGGCGCCAACGACGAGCGGCTAGGGACTCGGTTTCCAGATATGTCGTCTGCCTACGATCCCCAGCTGCGCGAACTCGCCCGAGTCGCTGCCGACGAGGTGGGGGTAGACCTCAAGGAGGGTATCTACGCATGGTTCACCGGCCCAACTTATGAAACTCCCGCCGAAGTACGGATGGCCATGACCATGGGTGCCGACCTCGTTGGCATGTCGACAGTCCCCGAAGTTATTGCCGCCCGTCACATGGGTGCAAAGGTGCTCGGGATCAGCCTTGTCACCAACCTCGCTGCTGGGATTGCTGACCATCCCTTGAGTCACACCGAAGTGGCCGAAGAAGGGAGAGCCGCCGCCGAACGGTTCTCCAAACTGGTGAACACGCTGCTCCCCCGGCTCTAGCCGCCACTATGTTGGCTCACGACCACTCTAGAATCTGAACAATCATTCAAAGTACACTCACAAAGGAAATGCGATGAAGATTGCTGTTTGCGTCAAGCAAATCCCTGATCCTGCATCTGACTACGAACTCGACTCGGTAACACACAACTTGGTTCGTCCTGATGCCCAGGTACTCGATGACACCGACCGCTACGGCGTGGAGGTCGGCCTCCAACTCGCCGACGCTCACGACGGCGAAGTGATCCTTGTCTCGATGGGCCCATCGGGGACCCTTCAGGGCATTCGCCAGGCGTTGGCCATGGGCGCTGCGAAGGCAGTACTAGTGGACGACTCAGCGCTTGCCGGAAGCGACTCCCTCACCACGGCCCGTATCTTGGCCGCAGCCATTGCCAAGGAGGGCTTTGATATTGTCATTGCTGGTACCGAATCCACTGATGGCTATTCGGGTGTTGTTCCCCAGCAGGTTGCCGAGATTCTTGGTGTCCCCGCCCTCACCTATGCGACAAGCGTTGACTACCACGACGGAGTTGTGAAGATCAAGCGCCAGACTGCCGTGGGATACGACGAAGTCGAAGCTGAGACTCCCGTAGTTGTTACAGTAACTGCTGGAGTTGTCGAGCCCCGCTACCCCAACTTCAAGGGGATCATGCAGGCTAAGAGCAAGCCGGTCGATGTACACACAGCTGCCGAGCTTGGGGTCGACACCTCTGCAGGGCAGAAGATCGTTTCAGTAACTCCAGCACCTGCACGGGATGCAGGAACCGTTGTGGAAGATGAAGGGGAAGCCTTCCTCGCCATCATCACCGCTCTCGAAGATGCGAAGGTGCTCTAATGACCTGGGTAGTTATCGAAGAAGAGGGCGGAAGCCCTTCCACAGTTGGGTTAGAGATCCTCACTAAAGCCGCCAGCCTCGGATCGACCACCGTTGTATACGTGGGCGCTGGACCCAGTTCAGCTATGGACGCGCTTGGGGCTCACGGTGCGACGAACGTGTTCCACCTCTCCCCCGCCGACGATGAACTTGCAACTACACCGGTAGCAGCAGCGCTATCAGGGCTCATTGAGGAACACACGCCTGCACTGGTGCTCTTCGGAGTCACCTATGACGGGCGTGATGTGGCCGGCAGAGTGTCAGCAAGACTCGGCCTCCCCGTCGTGTCCAATGCCATCGATTTCAAAAAGGACGCCGGCGTGACGATTACCAACGAAGTCTTTGGTGGTAGCCATCTGGTAGAGACCCAGATCACAAAAGCGACAACCGCACTTGCCTTGATCAGGCCCAAGTCGTTCAACGCTGCAGATACAGGTGGAGGTTCTCCTTCAGTGACGGAGGTCGTTTTGCCCGAAGGGCCAGCAGCAAGGGTCACCGCTCGCCACGCTGAGACCGCTGAGGGACCTCAATTAGAGTCAGCCTCGATCGTCGTCTCAGGTGGCCGTGGGCTCGGCCAAGCAGAGCACTTCGGTCTTATCGAAGAGCTAGCAGACCTGCTCGGAGGTGCCACCGGGGCAACCCGCGCCATCGTGGATGCCGGTTGGGTTCCGTACTCCAAGCAGGTTGGTCAGACGGGGAAGACCGTGAAGCCAGACGTCTACATCGCGTGTGGGATATCGGGAGCTATGCAGCACCTCGTGGGCATGAAGGATTCGATGACCATCATCGCGGTAAACAAGGATGCTGAGGCGCCCATCTTCTCAGTGGCCGACCTCGGTATTGTCGGCGACGTCCACAACGTGCTCCCCAAACTCATCGAGGCGATCAAGGCTCGATAGAGGACAGTGATAGATATCTATGAGAGGGGAGGCATACGTCTCCCCCTCTTTGTTTGGGGCCAATCCATCGAATGAATCCAGTAGCCGCTACGTTGCATCAATAGATGGGAACCCCAACGATCGAACCAAACACCCAGCTGCGCGCTCTCACTGGGATCGCGATAAGCCAGCTTCTGGTATTGACAGTCTGGTTCTCGGCCTCGGCTACCGCTCCGCAACTAGCCGACATTTGGTCACTCTCCACAGCTCAGACCAGCCTTTTGACTCTCGCTGTTCAACTCGGCTTCGTTGTGGGAGCTCTCACTTCAGCGCTCTTCAGCCTTCCCGATCTCATTTCTGCTCGGAAAATATTCCTGGTGTCCAGCCTGATCGCAGCAATCACCAACGGCGGTCTCGTGCTCCTCGAGACCGATCCAATATTTGCTGCTACGGCACTGCGTTTTGCAACCGGAGTTGCTCTTGCAGGGGTATATCCCGCAGGACTCAAGGTGGTCACAGGCTGGTTCACCGTCCGGCGAGGCACTGCCATGGGCGTGCTTCTAGGTGCCCTTACTGTTGGTTCGGCGTTCCCCCATCTAATTCGAGGATCGGGGGTCCCGTGGCAGGCAGTCATCGCCACCTCCTCGGTGCTTGCTGTAATAGGCGGGGGCATCATGTGGCGGTTTGTGAGTGATGGGCCACATGAGGTGCCCACAGCCACCTTCTCTTTGAAGCTCATTGGCCAGGTTGTCCGCAACAAGGGAGTCCGCCTGTCAACCTACGGATACCTAGGGCACATGTGGGAACTGTATGCCATGTGGACGTGGACCGCTGCCTTTCTTAGTGCGAGCGCCCTTGCAGGAGGATTCTCAGATGGGTGGGCGTCGACAGCGACCTTCTTCATTGTCGGTGTTGGAGCTATTGGCTCCTGGCTGGCAGGGAGGATTGCTGACAAGCATGGCCGAGAGAAGGTAGCCGCAGTTTCCATGGGCATTTCGGGTACGTGTGCCCTACTGACCCCTTTCGTCTTCGGAGCCAACCCTGTCATCGTTGTGACCCTGTTCGTGGTGTGGGGTCTCACCGTCATCGCAGACTCCGCTCAGTTCTCAGCGATGGTCGCCGAGCATGCCGATGAACGCTTTCGTGGAACTGCACTCACATTGCAGACTGCCGTTGGATTTACGCTCACGTTGGTGACCATTCGGGGGGTGCCAGTCATTGTTGATGGTTTCGGCTGGAAATGGGCCTTCCCTTGGTTGGCC
>CAXMSI010000030.1:10261-13161 GCA_964196085.1 uncultured Acidimicrobiia bacterium
AGCCAGACCCGACCAATCTAGGATCCGCTACCTAAGGCGCCTCAAGATTGGATTCTGGATCTCCCGATGCGCACCGGTAGGACTCGACGATGATCCACTTGGCAACAACAAGCCCACTGTCATCCCGAGGTGCGTATACCAACACCTCTTTGACATCGCAGTGATAGAACATGTGTCGAACACCCCAATGCCTCTTTAGTGCTTCATCTTCAATCGATGCATCGACAACGGCATTGTCTCCAAAGTGATGATTAGGTGTGTAGGTCGACGAAACGAGACCGCAGATCCGCAGCAGGGACTCTGCAGTCGTCCAACTCTCCGAATACTCCGTAGCGTCTCATGGCTACCTGGCAGTACAACCAGTCACGGGTCCTGCTCGGGAGCAGTTTGCTCACGACCACGATCTTCCAAATACCGCCGAGTGCCTGAAGCAGTGCAACAATGGCATCGCCGCGTTCGCTGTAGACCGGGTTGGTTTGATAGTTGAGCACCACAGCCAACGTGTTGAGATCTTCTGGGTCCCCTCCGTGACTGGTCATCATCTGAGAACCGACCTCGCTCTGAATTGCAGCGAGGCTGAACACCGATTGATGGTCTCGCCGAATCACGAAGTCCACAAGTCGAGTGCATAAACCACAAACACCGTCATAAAGCAACAAATGTCGGCCTTGGTCCATAGCGCAATACTACTGCCCGATCAGGGCGAGAAACGAAGCCCTCATTGCCGCCTAATCTGTTGCTCATGGAAAATCTCGTTGATCTCGCTCCCGTTATCGGAGCAGTTTTGGCAGTTATTGCTGGGGCCGTAGGACTTGTCCTCCGCAGCAGGAAGCGAGCCCCCACGCAGCTCGAGGAGGCGCTCGCGGCAGCCACGCCCGACGCTCTTGACGTTCCCTCGCGGCTGGCTAAGGCTCGAGCCTCTTTTGGCACCAAAGTTGGGTCACTGTTTGGGTCTGGGCTTTCTGATGGAATGTGGCTGGATCTTGAAGAGCTGCTTCTCGCCGCCGACCTCGGCCTGCCCGCCACCACGGCTGCCGTGGCTGCCGTGAAAGCGATTAGGCCAGCCAATGCAGCCGAAGCACGCGCAGCGCTGACAGCCGAACTCCGCTCCACTCTGGGCGACAAGGACCGATCGATTGTGCAGTCCACGAATCCGTCCGTGATCCTCGTCGTTGGCGTTAATGGTGCTGGGAAGACCACCACAATCGCCAAGATGGCAGCCCGCCTCAGTGAACAGGGGGCAACACCAGTGCTCGCTGCGGCTGATACGTACCGTGCGGCTGCTGACAAGCAACTAGCAGTGTGGGCCGACCGAGTGGGCGTAGAAGTCGTTAGAGGCGCTGAGGGGGCCGATCCAGCCTCTGTGGCGTACAAGGGGGTCGCCCGAGCTAAGGACGCTGGATTCGACACGGTTATTGTCGACACAGCCGGCCGTCTGCACTCCAAGAAGAATCTCATGGAGGAACTCGACAAGATCGTACGGATACTCCAGAAGGAAGCTGGAGCAATCGACGAAGCTCTCCTAGTCATTGACGGCACACAAGGCCAAAATGCTATGGCTCAGGCGAAGGCATTCACCGAGTCAGTCACCCTCACAGGTGTCGTCCTGACCAAGATGGACGGTTCTGCCAAAGGTGGAATTGCCTTTGCAGTCGAAAAGGAACTTGGGATCCCGGTCAAGTTCATCGGCCTCGGCGAAGGGGTTGACGACCTGATAGCCTTTGATCCAGACACCTACGTGAGCGCCCTCCTTTCATGACCGACTTCGCCAAGCAAGCAGTTGCCATTGCGGCCAACGCACACGCTCCATACTCACAATTTCACGTCGGAGCCGTTGTAGCTTCTGATACAGGCGAGTCATGGCGGGGGTGCAACGTCGAGAATGCCGCCTACGGCAGTTCTGTCTGCGCCGAAGTCAACGCCCTCACGACGTCGGTTGCCGGAGGGCACCGGGGCCCATCGACGATCTACGTTGCTTGCATCGATGCATCCGTGCTCGAAGAAGCAACTCCCTGCGGGGGCTGTCGCCAGGTCATGAACGAACTGGGTGTCCACACAGTCGTGCTCACTATCGACGGCGACGAGACTGTCTCGTTCTCGCTAAAAGAGCTACTCCCCGAGAGCTTCGTACTCCCTCATTGAACTCCTAGTCGGCTCTTGGGTCTTGATTGCATCCCCATAGCTGAGTTTCCCAATTGACCCGCGATATGGGTCGCCACCGAATGCAATCCTAAGAGACTGCGTCCAGGCTCAGTTGTGCTTCAGTAAGCCGTTTAGAGATCACCTTGGATGAGCCACCAGGTTCCATGGTGACGCCATACAACACGTCTGCACCCTCCATTGTTTGCTGCTGGTGGCTCACTATCAGCAGCTGGGAAGTGCCACGGAACTCCTCGACCAAGCGCAGGAACCTTCGAAGGTTGGCGTCATCGAGAGCAGCCTCGACCTCGTCAAGTACGTAGAACGGACTCGGACGAGCTTTGAACACACCGAAGAGGAACGCAAGAGCGGCCATTGATCGCTCGCCACCTGACAGCAGCGACAACCGGCTGACTTTCTTGCCCATGGGTTGGACCTTGATGTCAACCCCCGTGGTGAGCAGACTCCCGGGCTCTGTAAGGATGAGACTGCCTCTTCCACCTGGGAAAAGGAGTGCTACGTTCTCTTCGAACGCTGATGCAATCTGCTCGAAAGCCTCCAGGAACAGCCGTTGGATTTCCTCGTCAAGGGCATTAACAACTCCACGCATCTCAGACCGAGAGGTTTCCAAGTCCTCAAGCTGCTCAGCCATGAATGACCGCCGTCCCTCGAGGTCTTCGTACTCCTGCGCCGCCAACGGGTTGATGGGACCCATCCTGCGAAGGTCAGCATCGAGGCTCTTGACCAGCACCTGCGGGTCG
>CAXMSI010000031.1:0-7599 GCA_964196085.1 uncultured Acidimicrobiia bacterium
GAGGCGAGATTGAATCCAATCAGCGCCAGCATGTACAAGGCTACTGAAAGTCCGATAGGGCCAGTACCTAGGAAGAACGTGGCCGTGACCGTTGCAACGGTCCCCCAAATGATTGTTGGGACCCGGCGCCCAGAGTGATCAGTCTTTGCCCCCGTCCAAGGTCCGAGGAAGATGATCAGAACCATGGCTGCCGAGGTGGGGAAGGCTAGGTAGGAGTCCTTCCTGCCTTGATCGGAGGTGATCCATTCAGCGAAGTAGAGCCCGGTGACGCCGAAAGCAAAGATAGTGTTGGCCATGTCGTAGAGCAACCACGAGCGAACGCTCTTCTTCGACGCAACCCACGCGGGTGGTTCAGTGATGGCTTGGTTGCTCACAACAGGAGGCTAAAAGGTGACCGCAACAGAGAACAGCTGCTCATGGCCGAGCATTCCAGCGGTTGCCTGGATCGCACGTTGTGCTTCGTCTAGTGGGAACTCGTGACTCACGACATCGTCAAACATTGGTTCTGAACTGAGATGGCGGGTGGCCCAGTGGTAACCAGCTGAAGTGGCTCCAAACGAACCCTTTATGGTGATCTCCTTCATCAAGATGATGTCGGAGAACAGGTTCTGTACTGCTGAGTTGCCTTTGGTGGAGGCAAGTACAACCGTTCCGCCGGGGCGGACGAGGTCGAGGGCTGTGAGGAAAGCCTCTGTGTCTCCGCCAGTGACGTCGATGATGACGTCTGGGCGGGTCCCAAGCGAATCTGCCACTGCGGAGGCAGCGTCTTCAACCTCGATGTCGATGGTGGTGTCCGCGCCGAGTCTCTTAGCAAGTTCCAGCCGGTCAGCATCGTGTGAGAGCCCTGTAATGCCTACCCATCCTGCGCCGGCTGAGCGTGCAGCGGCGAGACAGGCGAGGCCTCGAGGTCCAGGGCCAAGCACCAAGACGCTTTGTCCGGGACGAAGCTTTGGAACTTCGACGGCCCATGTCCAGCCGCTAGCGAGTGGGTGAGCGAAGGTGCTGACAGCGGCGGGAAGGTCGTCAGAGATCTTGTGAAGGGTCGCGCCGGGGTCGAGGTACAGCGCTTCAGCAAGGCCACCCCACAGGCTTGGAGTCTCTGACGAAGGGATCTGGCCGTACGCGTTGGTGGGACGCTTGGCCGAGCAGGTAGAAAGGCCGTTGCGACATCGCGAACACTTCCCGCATCGAATATTCGACTCAACGATTACGCGGGTGCCAACTGGAAATCCGAGTGTGCCGAACGGGTCAGATGCGATACGTCCCACAACTTCGTGACCGGGGATGAGTGGGTACTTGGCAAGGCGTGACACACCCTTCCAAGCTTGCACGTCGACGCCTGAGATTCCTGTGGCCTCGATGGCGAGCCATCCGCCTTCGGTGATCTCAGGGATAGTGAGCGTGTTCTTACAAAACGTGCGCGGTCCAACCAACATCATTGCTGTTGCCGAAGACCCTGACGAGAACATGAACGAGATGTTACCGCCGTTAGAGAGTCCCAAATCCAAAACCCCATTTCGAAGCAAAAAGATGGACTTACGGACGAGAGAAGTTGGTAGCTCTTAGCCTGTAGTTCCCTTGCCCAATAAGTCCTGAAGCCGCGTGAGGCCCTCTACCAAGTCGTCCATAGCTAGTGCATAGGAGAAGCGCATGTGGCCTGGGGCGTCGAATGCTTCACCGGGGACAGCTGCTACCTGCGCATGGTCGAGGAATAAACCTGCGAGTTGGTCAGTCGACTCAACTAGCACGCCACCGATCTCAGTCCCGAGAACTCCAGTGAAGGAGGGGAACGTATAAAAAGCGCCCATTGGTTCCAGGCAGGTCACGCCTTGCATGGCATTGAGCATCGATACCATGGCCTTGCGGCGCTCGTCGTAGCTGGCAAGCATCACGTCAAGCACCTCTTGGGGCCCCGAAATAGCTTCGAGAGCGGCCATTTGAGAAATATTCGACACGTTCGAGCAGAGCTGCGTCTGTAGTCCCGTGGCAGCCTTCACGAAGTCGACAGGGCCCACAAGCCAGCCAAGCCGCCACCCGGTCATGGCGTAAGTTTTGGCCACCCCGTTCATGATGACGAATCGCTCGCTGAGGCCTGGCACGATGCCCGGAGCCGAGGTGAATTTGGCATCCCCATAGATCAGGTGCTCGTAGATTTCGTCAGCAAGCAACCACACGCCATTAGCCACGCACCATTCGCCGATGGCTCGTGTCTCGTCCTCGGTGTAGACCGCACCTGTGGGATTCGAGGGTGAAACGAACATGAGGGCCTTGGTGTTCTCAGTAAGTGCCTCGTCGAGTTGAGCGATGGTCACCTTGAATCCATTGGTGTCGGGAGCGCTGACGATCACCGGCGTCCCACCCGCCAACTTGATCTGGTCGGGGTACGAAACCCAGTAGGGAGCGGGCAGGATGACCTCATCGCCCGGGTTGAGCAGGGTGGCCAGCGTTGCGTAGATGGCGTGTTTCCCGCCGTTAGTGATCATGACTTGATCAGCTCCGACCTTGAGGCCAGAGTCACGGAAAGTCTTGTCGGCGACAGCCTGACGTAAGGCGGGGAGCCCGGCGGCAGGGGTGTACTTGTAGTTCTTTGGGTCTTTGACCGCCGCAAGAGCCGCTTCGACGATGTGAGGGGGAGTGGGGAAGTCGGGTTCACCCGCACCGAATCCGATGACCGGCTCTCCGGCGGCCTTGAGGGCGTTGGCTTTGGCAGTGACCGCCATAGTTGCCGATGGTTTGATTCCGGTGATTCGCTTTGAAAGTTCGCTCATGCCCAAGTCCGTAGAAGTTGGTGGCCAAGTTAGCGAAATGACCTGAGGATCGGGAATCAATACCTGCTTGTGAGCGGCTTGGTGGCCCACTAGCGCTGTAAGAACCGTAGAGTTGAAGCTCCTCCCACAGTACGGATCTGTTTCCATGAGCGGCAACACTAATTTCACCTTCGATGACATCGCAGTCGTTTCGATTGAAGCTTGCGAAGCACCAAACGAAGTCACCTCAGCAGACATCGATGAACGACTCAGCTCAGTCTATGAAAAGGTCGGCAGTGTGAAAGGCCTTCTCGAAGGCTTGGCCGGAATTCGAGCCCGTCGCCAGTGGGACGAAGGTTTCTCTTTCATGGAAGCTGCAGCAATGGCGGGCGAGAAAGCGTTGGTTGCATCGGGTGTTGACCGCTCCAAGATCGGGCTACTCATCGACACCAGCGTTTGCCGGGAGCGACTTGAGCCGTCAAGCGCTGTAACTGTGTGCGACTTGCTTGGTTTACCGTCTACGGCCATCAACTTTGATCTCTCAAACGCTTGCCTTGGCTTCCTGAACGCCATCCATGTCGCTGGGTCAATGATTGAGTCCGGGTCTATTGACTACGCCCTCATCGTCGACGGCGAAGGCACCAACGAAATCGAAGCCGCGACCATGGCTCGACTCCACGCTCCCGATGAGCAAATGGCCGACCTTTACTCCAACTTCGCTTCGCTGACCCTCGGCTCCGGCTCTGCAGCCATGGTGCTGGGTCGACACAGCGAGAACAGCGGAAGTCACCGAGTCACCCAGGGCTTCTTCAGGGCCGAAACAAAACATCATAACCTGTGCGTCGGTTCGCTTCAGGAGATGCGCACCGATACCGCAGCGCTGCTTGCGGCAGGAACGGCATTGTCCAAGACAGCGTGGGATGATTCTGAAATCGACGATGCGAACGGCGCCGACTGCTTCATCATTCATCAGATTTCTTCTGTCCACACCAACGCCATGATCGACATTCTCGGCCTAGACGCAGATAAGGTTCCTCTGACTTTTCCTGACTATGGCAACATCGGACCGTGCGCCATTCCCTTCACTCTGGCAAAGCAAACCGACAAGCTCTCAGAAGGCGACCGCGTACTGTGCATGGGTATTGGCTCAGGGCTGAACGCTGCCGTTGTTGAGATGATCTGGTAACCATTACCGTATGAAACCGAGCCACCTGGAACCGGCGCAGCTGCCACCAGCGGGTATTGAAGGCTTGCGACCGGAGTGGTCGCGGCTTGTGACGGTGCCCACCACGGACTCGGTGGGCCGAACCTGGCACATCCTTGACAACCAGGTAGAACATCCACGGATCACCTTGCTGTGTGTGCACGGCAACCCATCCTGGTCATATCTGTGGCGCACCCTCTTGGAATACGCCCCATCCGATGTTCGTGTGATAGCTGTTGACCAACTCGACATGGGGTTTTCTGAGCGAACCGGTCGCGTGCGCCGACTCCAGACCCGAGTCGATGATCTTTCTGAGTTGACGGCTGAACTCGGTATTGACGGTCCGGTTGTCACCGTCGCTCACGATTGGGGTGGCCCGATCTCGCTCGGGTGGGCGATTCGACACCTTGACCAACTTACTGGGGTGATTCTGCTCAACACAGCGGTGAGTCAGCCTGAAGGATCTGCTGTGCCAACCCTCATCCGCATCGCCCGGTCTCCACTGGTTCTAGCTCCGCTCACGGTATTGACCGGTGGATTTATCACCGGTGCTCTGGCCATGTCGAAACCTCAGCCAGCCGCTGGCATTCGGAAAGGGTTCCATGCGCCGTACCAATCGGCTAAACGAAGGGAAGCGATTGGCGAGTTTGTGAAGGATATTCCTCTGAAGCCCTCCCACCCGTCAGCCGATGCCCTTGATGTTGTCGCGAAGGGACTTGATGTGCTTGCTGACGTGCCGGCCTTGTTGTTGTGGGGTCCGCGGGACAAGGTATTCTCCGATTTGTACCTACACGACCTCGAGGCGCGTCTACCTCATGCCGACGTGCATCGCTTCGGCGGCGCAAGTCACTTCGTGTCTGAAGATGCCGACGTGGTGACCCCTATATTCGATTGGTTGGACAGCAACAGGGCAAGCCGTACGGATGGGCTGGTAGACGGAGCCGTGGTGGAGGTGAGTGCTGAACCCGCGGCTGAGCGTCCGGCTGTTGTCGAGATGGGGGGAGGGAAGACAGTCACCTTCGGAGACCTCAGGGATCGGGTCGATCAAACAGCGGTTGGTTTGTTGAAGGCAGGTGTGGAGCCGGGCGATCGGGTTGCGCTCATGATTCCTCCGGGCGTTGACTTAAGTGTTGCGCTCTATGGGTGTTGGCGAATGGGTGCTGTTGCTGTGCTGGTTGACGCTGGTCTTGGTCCGAAGGGCATGAGCGGTGCATTGGCCGCAGCCAACCCAGATCACTTCATAGGAGTCACCAAGGCCTTGGTTGCTTCTCGAATTCTCGGTTGGCCGGGGCGGCGCTTCTCAGTTCGCCCTCTCGGAATTTTCAAGAGGCTCTTGAGAGTCGTGACCAGCCTCGACGAACTTGCTGAGGCGGAAGGAGTCTCTCCTTCGCTGCCCGCATCCTCAGACCAGGCATTTCTTGTCTTCACCTCGGGGTCGACGGGACCTTCAAAGGGTGTCAAATACACTTTTGGCCAAGCGCATGCCGGCCGGACACTTATCATTGAGAAGTACAAGATCACCTCGAGCGATTGCTTAGTCGCGGCATTCGCCCCGTTTGCTGTCTACGGACCTTCAATGGGGGTCACATCCATCGTTCCAGACATGGACGTGACTGCTCCAGGCACACTTACAGCAGTGGCGCTCGGTGATGCGGTTGTTGCTGGTTCGGCAACCCTTGTTTTTGCTTCGCCGGCGGCGCTCGGCAACGTTATCAAGACGAGTGGCGCCCTCACGGAGGCTCACAAAGGGGCCTTCTCAAACGTACGGGTGCTGCTTTCTGCGGGGGCACCCATTCGACCGTCGATGCTGCGCTCGGCCAGTGACCTGTTTCCAAACGCCTCAGCACACACGCCATATGGAATGACCGAATGCCTGCCGGTCGCGGAGATCTCTCTAACTGATATCGAGGGTGTTTCAGGGGGCGATGGAGCTTGCGTTGGTGAGCCGCTCGACGGTATAGATGTTCAGATCGATGCTCTGGATCACTTTGGGATCGCATCTGGGCAACTGTCTCATGCGCCCGGCGTGCTTGGAGAAGTAGTGGTGCGGGCGAATCATGCGCGGTCGGGATACGAACGACTCTGGCACACCACGCACCTAGCGTCTCAGCCCAAGGGTTCGCACCGAACAGGCGACGTGGGTCACCTTGATGCTCAGGGTCGGTTGTGGATAGGTGGGCGAATGGGTGATGTAATCACCACCGCCCACGGAGTGGTTTTGCCGGTCCGAATAGAGCAGGCCATCGAAGGCTTGCCCGGATCCGACATGGTGGCGGTGGTAGGTGTAGGGCCAGTCGGAACCCAGCAGGTGGTAGCTGTAATCCAGACACCCACGGTCCGACGGCCTGCATTGGCCGACCTCGACCATCACAGCAACGCTCGCTCGGTAGCGGGTGTCGACCTTGCGGCAGTACTCCTCGTTCCCGAACTTCCTGTTGATCGCAGACACAACTCAAAGATGGATCGGCCTCGGGTGGCCGCTTGGGCTACTGCTGCTCTTTCGGGTGGACGGATACCCAAACTGTGAAGGTACTCGTCACCGGCGCCACCAGTTTGGTTGGGAGGCTCACTGCTGAAGCATTGGCTGAGGCTGGTCACCAGGTGACGGTGTTCCAACGGGGAGCTTCAGATCTGGCGCTGCGAGAAGTGCGCGGCGATCTCGCAGACGTTTCAGACGTAAACAGGGCTGTGGTTGGCCAGGATGCGGTGGTGCACCTCGCAGCTAAGGTCGGGGTGGTTGGTTCGTGGGCGGCGTTCGAGAGAGTCAATGTCGGGGGTACTCGGTTGCTCCTCAGCGCGGCGCAGAGGGCTGGTGTGTCTCGGTTCGTTCACATCTCATCGCCGTCGGTCGGGCACAGCGGAACAGCGCTCGTCGGGGCAGGAGCTGACCCAGCTGATCCCGCCAAGACTAGGGGCCACTACTCGACGAGTAAGGCGATGGCTGAGCTGATCGCTCTAGAGCATTCGAGCGAAGCTATGCCCGTGGTTGTGTTGCGCCCCCACCTCATCTGGGGTCCTGGCGACGCTCAGTTGGTTGGACGAATCGTGGACCGAGCTAAGGCAGCGAGACTGGCCCTCATTGGTTCTGGCTGGGCTCTCATCGACTCCACCTACGTGACGAATGCCGTGGATGCCATTGTGGCAACAGTGAACGAGTGCCCGTCTCTCGGTGGTCACGTGTTCGTGGTGTCGAATGGGCAACCGCGCACTGTTACAGAACTTTTAGGTCGAATTGTTGACGCTGCTGGGCTCACCCCGCCGACTCGTCACGTACCCAGACGGATTGCATTCGGTGTTGGCTTGCTGCTCGAGAACACCTGGGCGGCGGTAAGGGCCAAGTCTGATCCACCAATGACCAGCTTTCTGGCAGAGCAGCTCTCGACGGCCCACTGGTTCGACCAGCGAGCCACCCAAGAGGCCCTTAAATGGGTACCGAGGGTCTCGCTAGAAGAAGGCTTTCTAGAACTGAAACGGTCCTTCGGGCCCGGGCTCTCGACGTAGCCGTGCTGCCCCGTGCCTAAGTCCGTAGACAATGGGCTCTAGCCAAGTTTGCGGAGATCCACCACAAAGATCAATGTCTCGTTGGGAGCAATGGCGCCGCCAGCACCTCTTGCGCCGTATCCCATATGTGGTGGAATAGTCAGCCTG
>CAXMSI010000031.1:7609-13149 GCA_964196085.1 uncultured Acidimicrobiia bacterium
CTCCGAGCGGGAAGGAGAACGGCTCTCCGCGATTCCACGAAGCGTCAAACTCTGCGCCAGTAGACCAACTCACGCCAACGTAGTCGACTGTGACGAGGGTTCCGGAGGATGCCTCAGCTCCTTCACCCGCCACCAGGTCTTCAATCAGGAGGTCGGCAGGCGCCTCGGTGTCGGGAACAGCTACTTTTGGCTTTTCGTTGATATCCATCGGCTAAGTCTAGAGCGGGTGGTTCGTGTATTAGCGTTGCTCGTCGTACTCGAGGGTTGCTGCAATGGCCCCTGTTGGGGTCAGGAGAAACGCCTCGTCGCCGCCGTTGTCCCAGATGGGGCCCTCAGAACACCAGAAGAGTTCTTGGTCTCGATTTTCACCACAGCCGCTGCGGACAACCAGTCCATCATTGGCGAGCAGCGTCGAACCTTCGGGAAATGTGAACCGATGAGCCGTTGAGCTGTCTCGGAGAACCCAGTTTGAGAGGTCAATATCTTGGGCGGTGGGGTTTGCAAGAACAACATACTCCCCGTTCAGATTCTCCTCGTCTCGGCCAGCAGGATTGGCAACTACGAACGAGATCTCCACTTCTGGGGCAGCGGTTCCACCGCAAGCTGTAGGGTTCCAGATGCCCAACTCTCCCGCGACGGCTCGATCTTCTGCGTCGTCAAGAGAGTCCTGCAGCATCACATTGGGAGGGAAGCCTCGGGAAATGGCCATCCCTTGCTCGACCTGGTGTCGGTTGACGAATATGTCATCAACCCATACATACCGCAGTAGGCGGTCATATTGGTCAAGCGGTTCTTCGTCCGCAGCGATCCAGACCACCCTTTCAGAGACCAGCGCGCGCAATGCATCCCTTGATTCGGGGCCCAGACATTCGTCACTTTCGGGAGCGTTAATACCGATGATCCGCAAACGTTCTTCGGCGCCGTTGACTTCGATCACGAGCGAGTCGCCGTCTGGGACCCGAATGACCAAGGCCTCCACGGCACCAACCGGAACAGGCACGGAGGCTGCTGGGGTAGTGGCTGGAGGCGTGAGTGATGATTCGGGTTCCTCCATCACACAACTCGAGGCGAGCACGGCCAAGTACACACCAGCAATAAGCACAGAGTTTCGGCTCATCGGGTTGCCGCGTCTGCAGCCCTCCGAGCGGCAATCATTACCACGTCCCAAACACCTGAGAATGGTGGAGCGTAGGAGAGATCCGTCATCGCAAGGTCGTGGCCGGTGACTCCGCTCCAGATCGCCGTTGCGAAGACGTCGATTCGTTTCGCCGATCCCTCTCCGCCGACAATTTGGGCACCGAGCAACCTACCTGAACCTTCCTCGGCTACGACCTTGATCTGAATTGGGCGGGCGTTGTGCATGTACCCAGCAGTGGTGGTGCTGTGCACCATGCCCACCGCATAGGGGATGCCGGCAGCGTGGGCCTCAGTTTCGCTGAGGCCGGTTCGCGCAATTTCTGTGGTCATAACTTTGGTAATGGCGGTCATCAGGACGCCCGGAAACACTGCTTCTTCGCCACCAATATTGAACCCAGCAACACGCCCCTGTTTGTTGGCTACGGTGCCGAGTTGAGGATTCTCAGTCTCGCCAGTGATGAGGTTGCGCGATTCAGCACAGTCGCCAGCTGACCAGATGCCTGTGACGTTGGTGCGCTGATGGTCGTCAACCTCAACTGCCCCGGTCGGACCCAGCTTGATCCCAGCGGCGACTGCAAGGTCGGTGCGTGGCTGTACGCCGGTAGCAACAACCACGAGGTCGGCCATGATCTTGCCCCGGGTGGTGTCGATGCCAACTGCGACCCCCTCTTCGACAAGGACGCCGGTGAGTCGGGCACTGTCGAACACTTCGATGCCGTGATCTCGAACAGCCTGGGTAGCAGTGGCGGCAACGTCAGGATCTAGTGATCGGTTCATGACGTGGGAGCGACTTGCTACGAGCACTGTCGCGATACCCTGAGTAAGCAGGGCTTCAGAAACTTCGATACCAACGTATCCTGCACCAACAACGACGGCCTTTGTCGCGCCCTGGATGGCCGATCTGAGGGCCACAGCGTCGGTGAGCGTATGCAGCTTGAAGACCCCTTTCGCCGTGATACCCGGCACGTTGGGCATCACCGCAGCGGCTCCGGTTGCATACATGAGTTGGTCGTAGGGCTCGACAATGATGCCCTGGGGGGTGTCCACCGTGACAGTCTTGGCCATGGTGTCGATGGCTGTGACGCGATGGTGCAGACGCACCTCAATATCTGCGGCAGCGAATTGCTCTGGCGTCCGAGCCACGAGGTCGGTGACTTCAGGTACCTCGCCCGAGACGAAGTAAGGCTCGCCGCAGGCTGAGTAGCTGACCCATTCAGTGGCCTCGAATACGACGATGGCGAGGTCGGTGGCTGAGCGCCGTCGGCGGGCCTGGGATGCGCAGGACATCCCGGCGGCGTCACCGCCGATAACAACTAGTCGCTCGATCACGAGCGACCGAAGCGTCTAGTTTTCTCCGGTTCGGTTCCGGCTTTGAGCTGTTTCAGTTCAGCGTTGTGTCGAAGCTGGCGCCTTCGGCGAATTCCCCAGATCCATCCGGCGAGCTCGTCAAGAATCACGGCAACAACTGCAGACCCCAGAATGAGTGCGGATAGTGGAGCCGTTACCTCCCACGTGAGGAAGCTGAACTCGACAGACTGAGTGTTCTGAGCAGCCAAGATCACGATGGCAACAACCAAGATGAGCCCGCCCACTAGGCCCCAGCGCATGCCGGAACCTTTGAATATAGGAGCAGAGGACGAGACAGGCGTGGTGGCCTCATCGTCGGGCTCAGGGGAGTCGTCCATCTTGGTTGGTTCGCCCGGCTTGGGGAGGGGGGTTTCGATATCAAGGATGTCTTCTAGCTCATCCTTCGGTGTTTCGTTTGTCATGCCCATATTGTAGGCGAATCTCAGTTGATCTCACGCGGGGCTAGGCGAGCGTTGGCATTGCGAATTCTACGAATAGCCGCCCTTCTGAAACGGGCTTGGAAGATCCGAATAGCTGGGCGAATTGCCTTAGACCAGGGCAGGACCGGCTGTGCTTCTGCCGAAATCGTCAGCGAAACAATGCCGTTGTCGTGCATTTCGAGTACGAAAGACTCTGTTCCTGCCAAGGGGTGCGACTCAAGCGTATGGATCTCAAGCGAGACCCGTCGCTCTTCTTCTGTGAAACTCACGACCTCGACAGGAGCGCTGGTCCACAGACCCAATTTCCGCGCATGGACTGAGTAACGCGCTCCTGCTTCGGCTCGGTTGGTTCCGCTAACGAACGTCCGTGGGAGATCAAACTGCTCTAAGTGCCGAAGAGCGACGCGAGCTGCTTCGAACCGTTTGTAGCCCCAGCCAATCGTTTCGGTCGTGACAGCCAATTTCGCTGAGGGATCGCCGTTCAACGGCAAGTCGGCGAGCCTTGAGTCGGCATCTTGAAGTATTTGGCCGCTGGGTTTGGCGAAAGTGAGCATGGGCAAATGGTATCACCACCGTTGAAGCAGTTGGCGGTCTAACGTGGGGACATGGACATCTTGCGTACCCCCGATTCAGCCTTTGAGGGCTTAGAAGATTACGACTTCGAACCGCGTTACTCCGAGGTTAATACTGCTGCCGGAACGCCGATCCGCATTCACTACGTGGATGAAGGGCAAGGGCCACTTGTGGTGCTTATGCATGGGCAGCCGTCATGGGTCTACTTGTATCGCAAGGTGATTCCGATTCTGGTGGGTGCCGGCTACCGGGTAGTGGCTCCAGACCTGGTTGGGTTTGGTCGGTCCGATAAGCCGGCCGCCCAAGAGGACTACACCTATGCTCGCCACGTTTCTTGGATCAGTGAATGGTTCATGGGCGTTGGGCTTGAAGACGTGACGCTTTTCTGTCAGGACTGGGGAGGTCTGATTGGCCTAAGACTCGTGGCAGCCATGCCAGAGCGTTTCCGAGCGGTTATAGCTGCCAACACAGGCATGCCAACTGGCGACCAGCAAATGCCTGAAGCGTTTGATGCCTGGAAGGAGTGGTGTGCAACCACACCGGTCCTGAACGTCGGTCAAGTGTTGCAGGGCGGGACCGTCAGCGAGCTCAGCCGAGAGGTGGTCGCTGCATACAACGCTCCGTTCCCAGATGACTCGTTCCAAGCAGGAGCCCGGGTGTTCCCAAGCCTCGTGCCATCTGAGCCAACCGACCCAGAGGCAGACGCTCAGCGGCTTGCTTGGGCGCAATTAGTGGCTTTCGACAAGCCGTTCCTGACGGCCTTCAGCGATTCAGACCCGATCACCGGTGGGGGAGATCGGATCTTTCACAAGCTGGTACCGGGCACGACAAACATGGCTCACCGCACGGTCCAAGGTGGGGGACACTTCCTGCAGGAAGACCAGCCTGAGGCGGTCGCTCAATCGATTCTTGACACCTTCGGAGTTGCCAGTGATTGACGATGTCCTCTTGATGGGGCCCGGCCCGTCGAATGCTTATCCCGAAGTGCTCACCGCCATGAGCCAACCTCTGTTGGGCCACCTTGACCACCAATTCCTCGAGCTGCTCGATGAAACCAACTCCCGGATGCGCACCCTGTTCGGCACATCGAACCAACTGACATTCCCGGTCTCGGGCACCGGTTCAGCCGGGATGGAGATCGGCTTTGTGAATCTTGTGAAGCCCGGCGACGTTGTGGTGGTCGGCGTGAACGGCGTATTCGGGACTCGCATGGTCGAGGTGGCTGCCCGGAAGGGTGCTGAAGTCATTTCAGTCGAGTACGACTGGGGTACACCTGTTACTGCTGATCGGCTGTTGAGTGCTCATCCCAATCCTTCAATGATCGCCATGGTGCACGCAGAAACTTCGACTGGAGTCCGCAGCGACGTTGCCGAAGTCGGAGCCGGAAAAGGAGATGCGCTGCTGTTCCTCGATTGTGTGACCTCTCTTGGAGGAATCCCGGTCAACCTAGATGAGTGGGGTGTTGATATGGCCTATGCCGGGACGCAGAAGTGTCTTGGCGTGCCTCCCGGCCTCGCTCCTTTCTCGATCAACGAGCGTGCCATCGAACGGGTGGTGGCTCGGCCCACCTCTTGGTACCTCGATCTCAACCTCATTGGTGGCTACGTAGGGCCAGGGGCTCGGCAATATCACCACACAGCACCAATCTCAATGATCTATGGGCTACATGCAGGGTTAGGTGTTGTGTTGGACGAGGGGATAGAAGCCTGCCACGTTCGTCATGCTGCGGTCGGTGCCGAGTTACAGCGCCGGATGCCAGAGATGGGTTTCGATCTCTTCGCTCAAGATGGCCACCGGCTGCCCGAGCTGACAACGGTTGTGGTGCCGGAACATCTGCAGGATAGAGAAGCAGCGATTCGCAAGTCCTTGCGCATGGATTACAACATCGAAATTGGAGGGGGCCTGGGCCCGGTGGCTGGGAAGGTCTGGCGGATAGGGTTGATGGGTGGGTCGGCCCGCATGGAGAATGTTGAGCGGTTTGTTGGCGCTTTGAAGCAAATCATCGGTTGATTCAGAGGATGCCAAGAAAAACCCAGATAAATA
>CAXMSI010000032.1:0-5404 GCA_964196085.1 uncultured Acidimicrobiia bacterium
CCTTTCATAAGCCTCTTTCGTCAAGAACTGACGAACCGCATCTACGCCGACCAACGCGAAGACGGCTTCTACTTTTGGGAGGCAGACCTCACCGCAGACACCCCGACAAAGTCCGAAGTGATGGGTCCATATCAGGTCAATGGCAACTTGGGCCTTGAGGCTGGAGTGTTTGATGGCGGAACGTACTTCGCTGTACCGGGATTCCAAGGCATCACCGTGGTCTCCTTCGTTGGCGGTGAGGTGATCGAAACATTCTTCGCCGGATCTCTGTCGTCTGGCATCTTGGCTCCAAACGTCCTCGTTCTCGGCAACCTGAGCGGCCCCATCTACATTGACCTCTCCACACACGACGTAACCGATATGGACCAAGTAGAAGTGACCGCATCACCGGAGGACCGGACCTGTGCCCCAATGTTTGCAGCGTCGTCCTGGGCTGCCTGCTTCGACTGGGCCTTCCCCCACTCCTACGTCTCAAAGATTGGAGACAAAAACCTAGAAATCGACGGAAGACTTGCGGGATACTCATCACTGGAAGGGCTGTCATTTGCTCACGTGACGACCGGCACCAACCTCGACCCACACCTCCTTGTTGTGCTCGACGAAGGGTCCTCACGCTGGGCAGAGATCGCCCAATTTGATGCCGCCATTTACGGCGTGTGGAGCGAAAAGTGAGCGAACTCCGAGAAGTGAGCTTTGCTCCGTTCGACCTGGAGGAAGACCTGCCTCCCTCTTTGGCTGCCTCAGAACGGCCGCTCTGGACTTGGGCGATTATTGGAGTAATGATCGGTCTGCT
This sequence comes from uncultured Acidimicrobiia bacterium, assembly GCA_964196085.1. Lineage (GTDB taxonomy): Bacteria > Actinomycetota > Acidimicrobiia > Spongiisociales > JAENVV01 > CAXMPE01. Next base: position 794 of record CAXMSI010000032.1, read on the forward strand.
GACCGGCATCATCGCAACCACTGAGCTCACTGCGCCACCAGTCCCCGTCGAAGAAGGCACGCCACTCACCCTGCCTACAGACTGGCCTGACGCGTTTGCCGAGTCGCCAGCTGAGGTCTTCGGGTCGACTCCGGTGCGCCTGACCATGGTCAAAGAATCCAACGGAGTTAACTCAATGCATGTTTGGCTCACTGACGCCAGCGTCCCGTTCTCTATTGCCGGTATGCCTCTCGCAGCCTCGACACCCGTTCCCGACGCCGCCAACAACTACTACCTGATTCATGGCGAGTTGGGCGATAGCCTTGCACTCTTCGCTGGGTGGGAACAGTTTTCGACCGTTTCTGGCAGGATTCCTTCACTAATCTCAACCGCTGCGTCTGGCTTCACTTGGCATGAATCGGTGGAGGGCTACTTCACTTGGACAGATATCCAAGACAACAACACAACCGTGGTGTCCTCACGCTACATCACTGCCCCGCCAGTGCTTCCAGTGATCCTTGAGGGGGAATGGAAGGTAGTCTGGACAGCCGCTCAACCGGGCAACCCTGGAACCACAGTCGTCTTCCACGTGTTGCAAAACAAGAACGAGCTTCTCATCATCGACCAAGACGGCGTCGAAGTTGGTCGAATAGCAATCCCAGAGGGCTCAATCATCGAGGGTGTGGTGAGCGGATTAATTCTCGGACACGATCCCCGCGGCATCGACTTCGCAGTGACCTTCACCGGAGAGCCGGCAAAGCTTCCAGCCTGGCGACGCGTGCAAGGCGAGCTCGTCACGCCCAACGCAGATGCCACTTGGATCGCGAGTTGGGATGGCACGCAGGTGCAAGTGAGCGATGCTGACGGGAACGTTTTTCGCTCTATCGAGGCTATTGGGCGCCCCTATTGGAGCAACACCGGCCGGTACCTGACCATCACCCAGACTGATCAAGTGGTCATATTCGATATTGCAACAGCTGACTTCTCCCTCATCAAACCAGACGGGGAACTAGTGACAGCTTGGGTCAAGGACGCGTAGCGCTCCTACTCGGTAGACGAAGTCCGAAGTGCTTGAGCGAGAATTGGACCAGTACAAACTACGAACCCGAAAACCTCCACCTTCTGAGGCTAGCTCCTAGTGATTGAACTTGTCTTCGGCCAAGGCACAGGTGCTTAACCAAAAAAACTAGTTTGCGTAACTGATGCTTACTGCTGGTGACCAGCGTTCGGCAGTCCTGCGATACCAGTCTCCCGCTCCTTCAAAGTCGCCAGAGCGCAACGCCTCAACAGAGTTCCAAATTTGCTCAGCGGTGTTGTCCATCGCAAGGTCAACAGGAGTGAACAGTTCCGAGACGCCGGCGTAGTCAACCTCAACCAGCCACGCTGGATCGAACTGATCTAGCCAGTCGTAGAGGCCATCCATTTCGTCGGCAATCGGATCAAAACCGACACCCCGAACCACCTCGGTTGCGTCCCTCAGCCGCTCCATCGAAACGCCAAGCACTGAGCGGTAACGAACCGATGTGCCTTCCTCGGTTTCGATGAGTTCCCGCTCCTCAGGATCAAAAAGCAGAAACCACCGAAGTGGCACATGCCACTGAGCACTCAGAATCTGAACTCGGAGATCAGTGCCACCTTGTGCGATCTCTAGTTCGTCTGCAGCCCGCTCAGCGAGTTCTGAGCCCACAATCGAAGCATTGCCAATCTCAGCGTATCCGTTGTGAAAGGCAAGGACGCCCTCAAGCATACGGAGGCGCGGCGTGCGGGGGCAGAGGTACCGCTCTCCATCGTGATAGGTCACCAGGGCATCTTCGCGAAGCGAACCGGTCACCAGTCCAAAGTCGGTAGAGACCCAACGGTTGTCCGTGGCAGCGGCGTGGGGCAGCGACAAGAGTTCCTTGCTCGCCTCAGCGGCAGGAACATAAACACGAAGCTCAGAAGCACCCATGAACAGCAGGATACTTGCGAACTGCAGTTGCGCACGACGAAACGTGCTTCCCACTGGTTCACCGCTCCATTTGTCTTGGATCCAACCGTCTCAAGGCGTGAAGTCACCAGGCCCAAGTGCAGTCGGAGTTTGACCTGTTCGCAGCTATCAAGGCCGGTCCCGAACTCAGCCGATTCACGACTCTTCTTCGAGAGCAACGGTGCAGCAACCCAAAGAGGTACCACAACGCCGTACGCCGGGTTCGAAGTTTTCAGGTCGTGAAGAGGTTGGCGTGTTCTGTACGCAAGGCAGCCTTCTGCACCTTCGACATCGCATTGCGGGGGAGTTCGTCGGCGGCGATGTATTGCTTGGGATGCTTGAACCGGGCGAGTACTCCATTAAGCGAATCGGCGAGTTGGTAGTCGTTGATGTCGACGGTGCCGTCACGCACTACGACGGCGACGACCGCTTCACCGAAGTCGGGATGGGGCACGCCGATCACGCCGGTTTCGAGCACCCCGGCAAGCTCGTCGAGCACCATCTCGATCTCCTTCGGGTACACGTTGTAACCGCCGCTGATGATCATGTCACTCGATCGACCTTCAAGCGTGAGGCGACCCTCGGCATCGACCGAGCCGACGTCACCGGTGATGAACCAGCCGCCGTCACGATGCTCGGACGCCGTCTTCTCGGGTAGCTGCCAGTAGCCGGCGAAGAGACCGGGGGACCGGATCTCGACGACGCCAGTCTCGCCTGCCGGAACCGGACTGCCGCCGTCGTCGCCCACGCGCAACTCGACACCGGGCAGCGGGAACCCGACGGTGCCGGGCACGCGGTCGCCGTTATACGGATTCGACGTGATCATGCCAGCCTCGGTCATGCCGTACCGCTCGAGAATCTGGTGTCCGGTCCGCGCTGTAAAGTCTGCGTGTACCGCTTCGGTCATAGGGGCCGAACCGGACGTGAAAAGCCGGATCGATTCGCATGCAGCGCCGTCGAAACGTTGATCGCCGAGGAGTCGTGTGTACTGCGTCGGGACGCCCATCATCACAGTCGCATCGGGCAGGTTCTCGACGACCTCGGAAACGTCGAACTTTGGCAGGAAGATCACCTCGTTGCCGCCGAGCATCGCGCAGTGCAGCGCAACAAAGAGTCCGTGCACATGGAAGATCGGTAATGTGTGCAGCAGTAGATCGTCAGTTCCGAATCCCCAGATGTCGTGGAGCGCGACCGCGTTCGATTCGAGGTTCGCGTGGGTGAGCATCGCGCCCTTCGAGCGCCCAGTCGTGCCCGACGTGTAAAGCATCGCCGCGAGGTCATCGGGGCCCCGCTCGACGATGTCGTGGAACGGCGCCGCATTGTCCGTCGCCTCGGAGAACGACCCGTCACCGTCGGTCCCTAGATGAACCACCGTGGTCGCGAGGTCATCGAGTGTTCCCGGTCGAGCGACCACGACGGTTGGGGTGGCGTCATCGACGAAGAACCGCACCTCGCCGACTGTATACGCCGTGTTCAAGGGGAGGAACACGGCACCGATCCGCAAGCAGGCAAGGTACAGAGCAACATTGTCAGTGGACTTGTCGATCTGCACGACGACACGGTCACCAACCGCAACACCCAGGTCGTGAAGCGCGGCAGCCATTTGGGCCGAGCGTGCGTCGACGTCGCGATACGTCAATGATGTGCGACCTGGCACCCGCAGGAAGGCCGCGTCGAGCCGGGTTTTGAAGCTGTCGGCAAGTGTCGCGTAGAGGTTGGCGTTCATCGTGGTCACGAGATGGTAGCGACCTCGTTAGATTCAGTTATTCAGACTGCTCAGCGTCTCCATGGCGTCCGGTGTGAATTAAACTATGTGAGGCGTTTCACAAAGTCGAGAGGCAGTTCGATGCCCCGCATCAGTCGTTGGCAGGTCGTGTTCGGCGCAGTCCTCATTCAGCTCTGCTTGGGCGCCATTTATGCATGGTCGGTGTTCACTCCTGCCTTGAAGGATGCCGGATGGTCCGGTCTCGAAACGCAGTTCGTATTTGCTCTCGGGTTGGCGATGTTTGCTCTCGTGATGGTCGCAATGATAGAGGGCACCGGGCTTGGCCCAACGACCAGCAGTAGCCCCCTCCGCTAGAGCCGCTTGGCCGATGGATGAAGACTTGGGGTGAAGCCGAGCCGGAGCACTTCCACAGTTACCGCCGGCGTGAGCACATCGACAACCGTGTGGCCTCCAATCTCAATCGCTGACTTGTAGCCCGCGGCACTCCATTCCAAGAGGCGGTTCCCTGATTTTAAATGGGCGGAACCGTCGAAGGAAAGCATCGTGAAGTCTGGCAAGTTCTTGAAGAAGGTTGAGAACTGTCTCTGGCTCCTATTGCGTCTGGCTGAGGTGAGCCGATCTCGGTTCAATTGCTGATCCATCTCTGCTGGCCCCATGCCCCTTTTCTGGGTTTCCGCCATGACCGCCTTGAACTCCCGGTATCTGGGCCGTTGACACTCCCCGCATGGCCGATGGCCAGCAGTCAGGGCTGTGGCCTCATCAAGGAAGAACAATTCGGTATAGGCATGCGGCTGCATGAGAGCACGCTTACGACCTTTGAAGTCGAGAAGGCAGTAGACCCAGTTCCGGTGGTTCCAGCTCTTGGTCAGTTCCTGATTGTCATTGTGGAGGATGCCGCGGTTGCCCATAAGCATCCCGCGGCCTGCCACAGAGACAATCT
>CAXMSI010000032.1:5414-12889 GCA_964196085.1 uncultured Acidimicrobiia bacterium
CAGCGGCATACTCCGACCTTACTCCCTGACTCCTTTCCGCGCTCGCCTGGGGAACCTTCAGCTGGGAGAACTCGCGGTGGCTTACACTCTCCCTATGAAAGCTCCTTACGGTTCCTGGAAGTCCCCAATCACCTCTGATCTCATCGTTGCAGAGAGCATCGGCCTCTCTGCGCCTCAGTGGCACGGCGAAGATCTTTTCTGGATGGAATCAAGGCCACAAGAAGCCGGCCGAAACGTCTTGGTGAGACGAACCCGCGATGGATCAGAGCAGGACATCAACCAATCCCCGTTCAACATCCGGACGCGGGTCCACGAGTACGGCGGGGGGTCACTTCTGCTCCACGACGGTTCAGCGTATTTCTCCAACTACGAGGATCAACAGATTTACCGTCAGGGACTGGACGACAAAGAGCCGACCCAACTGACTCACGAGGACGGACTCCGCTTCGCCGACGGTTGCGTTGACATCGCTCGCAATCGGATCATCTACGTAGTTGAAGACCATCGAGGTCAGGGCGAGCCGCAAAACACAATCGGATCGGTCGACCTCGACGACGGAGCCGTAACAACGCTCGCTCACGGTCACGATTTCTACGCAGCACCAGCAGTCAACCCGGACGAATCGCTGCTGGCATTCATGACCTGGAACCACCCGGATATGCCTTGGGATGAGACAGAGATCTGGCTGTGTGAGATCGACTCTGATGGCACTCTGGGCGAGCCCGCCAAAGTGGCTGGAGGCCAGAGCGACGGCCAGAAAGTATCTGTTCAACAGCCCAAATTCTCCCCCTCTGGAGATCTCTATTTCATCTCTGACAAGTCCGGTTGGTGGAACCTGTACCGCCAAGGTCAAGCCGCAAGCATCTGCCAGGTGGAAGCTGAATTCGGCGGAGCCCACTGGCAGTTCGGCCTCAGCACCTTTGTCTTCCTCGATGCGGAGACAATCGCCTGTATCTACAGCACGGGGAACGTCAGCCAACTCGCCAAACTCAACATCGACTCGGGGGAACTCACTGACATTGCCCTTGAGTACACCTCACTGACAGGACTCTCGATGCAAGGCGAAACGCTGGTGACTCACGCTGCCTCTCCACTCACCTCTCCGGAGCTTGCGAAAGTCAACCTTTCGTCTGGGAAGAGCGAGGTGTTCAAGAGGTCCTCGCAACTCAACATTGAACCTGGCTACATCTCCCTGCCCGAGACTGTTGAGTTCCCCACCGGTGTTGACGAGACCTCCCACGGATTCCACTACCCGCCGACCAACCCTGAGTACCAGGGCCCAAGTGGTGAGGCGCCTCCTCTGGTGGTAATGCTCCACGGTGGCCCGACCTCAGCCACCAAAGGGATTCTCACTCTTGGCATCCAGTTTTGGACAAGCCGCGGATTCGCGGTGCTCGATCTGAACTACCGAGGTTCCACTGGATATGGCAGAGCATATCGCGACCGCCTCGTACACAACTGGGGTGTCACAGACGTTGAAGACTCCGTGAGTGGCGCCGAGTATCTAGTCAGCCTGGGCAAGGCTGATGCAAGGAAGCTGGCCATTCGAGGTGGGAGTGCAGGTGGTTACACGACCCTTTCAGCCCTAACCTTCGCCAATACCTTCAGCGCTGGTGCTAGCTACTTCGGGGTCAGTGACCTTGAGGCGTTGGCCAAAGAAACCCACAAGTTCGAGGCCCGCTATCTAGACAGCATGATCGGCGCCTACCCCGAAGAGATAGAGCTATACAAGGCTCGCTCCCCCATTCACCATGTCGAGCAACTATCTAGCCCCTGCATATTCTTCCAGGGACTTGAAGACCAGGTCGTCCCTCCAAACCAGGCTGAGACAATGGTCGATGCGTTGACCAAGAAGGGTATCCCGGTTGCTTACGCTCCGTTTGAGGGCGAACAACACGGTTTCCGTATCGCTGAGAACATCAAGCGCAGCCTCGACCTAGAGCTCTACTTCTACTCCAGGATCTTCAACTTCACTCCTGCCGACGCGATAGACCCAATCCCGATCATCAACCTTTGACTGACAGTAAACCGCCCTGTCTGGAAACTGTCCGGTGGTGTGTCCCCGGCCCGATAGCCGGTTGAACCGGCAGCTACAGCTTTTTGACGAACTGGGCTTTCAACAAGATGGGGAAACCGTCTACTTTGCAGTCGATCTCGTGGTCGCCGTCAATGAGACGAATTCCGCTGACTTTTGTGCCCACCTTCACCGACTTAGAACTCCCTTTCACTTTCAGATCCTTGATGAGTGCCACAGAATCACCGTCCTGGAGCAGGTTCCCATTGGCGTCACGCACCTCGCGGCCCACCGGGTCGTTGAATCCTTCGGGCGCAAACTCATGTCCGCAGGTCAGACACTCATAGCCCTCCGCAGCCGATGCGAGGTCGGTCATTGTGCAAATAGGGCAAGCCAGTTCGGTATCCATGGCCGAAATAGTAACAACCTGACAGAGCACGACGGAGCGCAACCAAACTGTCGGCCAAAGGGGCTGCCGTTGCTGAGGTTGACAAACAGGGGTCGAACAAGGCATAGTGCTAAACATGAACTTCACAAAGGAGCTTCTACTTACTTAGCGGCGAGCGCACAATCACGCACTCGCCGAACCTCCTATGCCCCACCCGGGTAAGGAGGTTTTTTCATATCTGACCACCAATTAGATGGAACACAAGGAACATCACATGCCACTCCAAACGTCCGACCACCAAATGCCATTCGAAAAGTACCGAGCCTTCGAGCCGGTAGGCCTATCGGACCGCACCTGGCCAAGCGCCTCTATTACCGAGGCTCCGATTTGGTGCTCTGTGGACCTCCGTGACGGCAACCAAGCACTCATCAACCCAATGAACCACGCTCGCAAAAAGCGGATGTGGGAGATGCTCATTCACATGGGATTCAAAGAGATTGAAATCGGTTTTCCGGCAGCCAGCCAAACAGATTTCGACTTTGTGCGTTGGCTGATTGAGGGCGACAATATCCCCGCCGACGTCACCATTCAGGCTCTTACCCAAGCCCGCCCTGAACTCATTGAGCGCACGTACCAAGCCATCGACGGGGCACCATCGGCCATTGTTCACCTCTACAACTCCACGAACCCGCTCCAGCGGGAAGTTGTTTTCAACACCGATGTGCAGGGAGTAATTGACATCGCCGTGGTCGGAGCCGAAACGTGCTTGAAGTTCGAAGCCCAACTCGGACACCCCACCAAGATCCGCTACCAGTACTCGCCTGAATCGTTCTCTCAGACCGAGCTGCCAGTGTCACTCAAGGTATGCCATGCGGTGATGGATGTTTGGAAGCCCACTCCCGAGAACCCAGTTGTGTTCAATATGCCAGCCACCGTGGAGAGCTCAACCCCGAATATCTATGCTGACCAGATCGAGTGGTTCTGTCGGAACCTGCGCGACCGCGAATCGGTGATTGTCTCTCTTCACCCACACAACGACCGGGGCACCGCAGTCGCAGCCGCAGAACTTGGCCTCATGGCGGGAGCCGACCGAATCGAAGGCACACTCTTCGGCAACGGCGAGCGCACTGGCAACGTAGACATCATCACCCTTGCCCTCAACCAATTCACCCAGGGCGTAGACCCGCAACTCGACATCAGTCAGATCGACGAGATCGTGAAGGGGGTTGAGTACTGCAACGAGATTCCGGTGCACCAGCGACATCCCTACGGCGGCGACCTTGTCTACACAGCCTTCTCGGGATCCCATCAAGACGCTATCAAGAAGGGGATGGCCGCCCTTGACGACCCCTACGCCAAATGGGCTGTGCCATACCTGCCAATTGATCCCCATCACGTCGGTCGTAGCTACGAAGCAGTAGTACGCGTCAACAGCCAGTCCGGCAAGGGTGGTGTGAGCTACCTTCTGCAAGAGGACTACGGCATGGATCTCCCTCGGGGTTGCCAAGTGGAGTTCACCAACACCATTCAAACCATTACCGACAACACAAGCACAGAGATCACGTCTTTTGAAATCTGGAGAGAGTTCCAAGACCGTTATCTAAACTCGAGCATCCCAATGGAGCTGACGAACGTACGGGTGCAGTCGGACAGTGCCGAAGCCACTTCCGCCTCTGTTACCGCAACCCTTCGCACTGGTGGGGTTGAAACGGAAGTAACTGGCGAAGGCAACGGCCCTATCAATGCCTTCTTGGAAGCAGTGAGGTCCGAGCTCGGCATCAACGTTTTCGTGGTGTCCTACGAAGAGCATGCCATATCAAAGGGATCTGATTCTGAGGCGGCTGCCTATGTCGAGATCGAACGCCCCGACGGCGAGCGGAACTGGGGTGTTGGCATCCACAACTCAATCGTCACTGCCTCCCTAAGGGCAGTGGTAAGCGCAATCAACGTCGCCGCAAGCGAGACCGACCTCACCAAGTAGCCCCCGTACCGGCGCACTGGTTTACATGATTTGGACCCTCGACGAGGGGTCCTTGCCTATTCGCTGTTGAGTCAAAGGTTCTTGATCGCGAAAACTTTAGGGATTTCTTCCTCAACTTTTACCCCAACTCCTGCCGATACGTAGCGCAGGGGCTTTGAAGGAGAAGTATGGAACATCAGCGGAAAGAAATCTTAGAACGAGGTGGAGAACGAGCCATGCGCGAGTTGATCCACGGCATCGCTTGGATTGCGGTAGCCGCAGTGCTGCGCCTCGTAGTCATCACCATGATGGACCCGGGACTGTACTCCCGAGCATTCCTCTGGGCGCCAATCATCCTGGGTGCAGTCATCACCGTCCGCGGTGCCTTCGCGAGGCTATATGTGTGGAACCGCACCAACGAACTCGTTGAAAAGGCGACGTCGGACCTAGAGATCCTCGACAACCAGCTCTAAGAAGAAGGCCAGCAACCGATCGTAAACCAGCTTGGGGTGAGGCCAAACCACGTGGGTTCCCTCAAAAAAATTGAGCATCTTCGGTGATCCAAATGCATCAAAAAGATCCATTGCGGACTTTCGAGAGAACGCCTCGTCTTGATGAGCATTCATCATCAAAACCGGCCGGCCGTGGGTTCCCCCTGCGTATGTCGCCGGGTCTAATGCTGCCAACTGCTCTTTCATGGGCTCTGGCATCTGTGGATCGTTGTTGAACACCGTCTCCATCTGAGATCCCCCAACCACAAAAGCCGAGGCATCGATACGGTCATCGGCGGCCACAAAGGGCACTCCCAGCATTGTGCTCATAGAGAAGCCAACAAAGGCCAAAGGCAACGCTGCCGTCTGGGGGCGCGACTTCACAAAGTCGACTGTCCGCGAGAAGTCCCCCATCGCGCGTTGTACCGCGTGAGGCGTCATCGCTTGCTCGGGGGCCATGCCGTCAACGGATCGGTCGCCGTGGAAGGGGAGGTCGGGAATGATCGTTTGCACAGCATCCTTTGTCCATCTTCTTGCGGCGCCTTTGAGATAGGGAGCGTCCTTAGACCCATACAGGCCGTGCCCACCGAGCAAAGCTATCTTCGGCTTCACCGTTTCACTCACATTGATATTGAGCGGAATACGATCCCCGTTGACCCCAGTGATGTGCCACGTCTCAACCGACCACGGCCCAAGCTCCTTCTCTTCAATCTTTTCGGGATCTAAAGGCTCGGCAGACGCAGGGATACTTAGGCGGAACATGACTGCAAGGTTAGAAGAACAGATCGGTTGCGGCGGAGGCGGTCTCATTCAGCCAAACCAACCGCCGTTCGGGCGAACTCCCTACTACTGGGTTGAACACCAATCGCCGGGCCATCGGTGAGCCACAAAACGGTAGAACCGACGGCACCCAAATCGATTCCAGCGGGTCCCCAATTCAGCCTTCATCTCCGTCTGATGTGTCGCGACAGCCTATTCAAAACTACGGAACTTGCTTGAAGCCAGGAAAGCCGCGCCCTCCGTCACAAGGCTTCGTTACTATTGATCCGATGTCAGCATCATCCTCACAACCGCTCGTGACCGCCTCCGGCCTTACCAAGAAATTCGAAGACTTCACCGCGGTTGACAACATCGACTTCTCAATTGCGAAGGGCGAAGTCTTCGGGTTCCTAGGTCCCAACGGTGCAGGCAAGTCTTCCACCATGCGCATGATCGGTGCGGTTTCACCTATTACTTCCGGCTCGCTCAGCGTGTTCGGACTGAACCCTGAGTCCGACGGATCCCAAATCCGTGGACGAATCGGTGTGGTTCCCCAAGAAGACATGCTCGACGACGAGCTTCGGCTGCGGGACAACCTGTACATCTACGGTCGCTACTTTGACATGTCTCGAGCGGAACTTCGGGAAAAGATCCCCGAGCTTTTAGAGTTCGCACAGCTCACTGACAAGGCCGACTCCAAAGTGCAGGCTCTGTCGGGGGGCATGAAGCGTCGCCTCACCATTGCAAGGGCGCTGATCAACTCACCCGAGCTTGTACTCCTTGACGAACCAACCACCGGACTGGATCCACAGGCTCGCCACGTGCTTTGGGAGAAGCTCTATCAACTCAAAGCTGAAGGTGTAACCCTCATCATCACCACGCACTACATGGACGAGGCAGAGCAACTTTGTGACCGGTTGGTGGTCATGGACAACGGCAAGATCGTGGCTGAGGGATCCCCTCGAAGCCTGATCGCCGAGCACGCCACAAAAGAGGTCTTGGAAGTGCGATTCAAAGAAGGCGATCGAGAGGCCGCAGCCCCACTCCTCGAACGCATCGCTCATCGATTCGAAGATCTAGCTGACCGTACCCTGCTCTACGTGGATAGCGGCGATGCCGCAGCCTCTGCATTGAGCGGGGCGGGCTACTCCCCGATCAGCGCCCTGCCGCGCCGAGCTTCTCTCGAAGACGTATTCCTTCGCCTCACAGGTCGGACACTGGTCGACTGATGGCAGTCCCAACGTCGCTTCGTTTTATGGAGATGCAGGCTCGCACGTATCGGCGGGTTTGGAAGGGCTCCATGTTCACCTCCTTCATCAGCCCCACGCTATATCTGTTGGCTATGGGGGTCGGTCTGGGATCCTTGGTTGATTCCGGTGGCGGATCTTCAGCGTTCGGGGAGCTCACCTATTTGCAATGGCTCGCCCCCGGTCTAATCGCTGCCACTGCCATGCAGACTTCTGCCGGCGAAGCATCATTCCCGGTCATGGCCGGCATCAAGTGGCAAAAGACGTATCACCTCGCCCTCAACTCGCCGCTTGGGGCAAGAGACCTCGTTTCAGGAATCCTTGGCTGGGTGATTGTCCGGTTGCTGATGGTGACAACAGTGTTTGCAATCATCGCATCCTTCTTTGGGGCTTTTAGTTTCACATCAGCTGCCGCAACCATCGGCGCTGCCTTGCTCACCGGTATAGCTTTTGCCTGTCTGATTCTGGCCTTCACCTCATACCTAGAGGATGACACCGGTCTGGCGATGCTGTTCCGATTTGGCATCGTTCCTTTGTTCCTCTTCTCGGGAACCTTCTTCCCCATTACCCAACTCCCAACGGCCATTCGACCCGTGGCTTATCTAACCCCGCTGTG
>CAXMSI010000033.1:0-4022 GCA_964196085.1 uncultured Acidimicrobiia bacterium
CCTCGACGACGACAACGACGCCGATCCCGACGCCACCGATTGCGACGACTTCGACAGCATTATCTACACCGGCGCCCCCGAGTCCTGCGACGCCATCGACTCGGACTGCGACGGCTGGAAAGGATTCCCGGCTCCAATTGACGCCAACATTGGGGTTGCTGGTGATGTTCAGCAGCCAAGCCGAGTTCTCGCCGAACCCCGACACAATTACCGGTTCGCCGTTGGAGTGCTCCACAACCTCGAGTACCGTCCTGCGGATGAGGCCGCTCTTCCTTCCTACGTGCTCGATCTGCACCATGCGCTTTGTCAGTAGCCACCCCAGCCGCCATTGGTAAAGCTTGTTAGGGGCGGCGAAGAGGAATTTCATTGTCGGGGGCATGCTCATATTTTAGTGCTCATGGGAATTGGTTTTGACACCTGTTCTAGACTTGTTCTATAATAACTAGAACAATGCTACTAAGACTGAACTTCGATGATGCAAGCCCGCTCTACTCCCAGATTGCTGCGGCGATCAATAGGTCGATACGTGATGGGGAGATTGAAGAAGGGGAAAACCTGCCTACCGCCCGCGAGTTGGCGAAGGTGCTCGAGGTCAATATGCACACGGTGTTGCGGGCATACTCCGAGCTAAGCGATGCGGGGGTTATTTAGATGCGGCGGGGCAGAGGCTCGGTCGTCAAGGAAGGGGCCGGATCCAAGACAGCAGTGTTGCTGTTGGTCACCCGGCTCGTAGAAGAGGCACGCCGGCAAGGCTTTGATACCGCTGAGCTGCTTGTACTCGTAGAAAAGGAAATGTCATGAAAAGTCGTTCTGTTCGTTGGTGGCTATCAGAGGTAGTTGTTCCAGCTGGATTTGTAGTTGCTCTGGCTTCGCTGCCTCTGGCAGTATGGGATCGCCTGCCTGACTCGATAGCGCGGCACTGGGATGCGTCGGGCGTATCCAATGGCTGGTCTCCCAAAGGCCCGTTTGTTATCTTGATGGTTGTCCTCGGGATTGTTGCCTGGTCTTCAATGCTCACAGCAACCATCCGCGGGAGCGGGTCTAAAGCGTTGACGGCGACTATCTACTTCGTCTTCGGGACGCTCCTTGGAGCCACGGCCTATACCGTATGGGCAAACCTTGATCTGGAGGCGGATGAAGTTGCCGCGACCGTCGGGGTCCTTCACGTAGGGGCTCTTATCGGGGGCGCTACTGTTATCGGTGCGATCGGTTGGTTTCTGTCGGATTCTGAGGCGGATATCGGCTCGAAGACAAGTTCCGACGAGCTACTGACCATCGACCTTGACCCTGCCGAGAGCGCTGTATGGCTCGGAAGCTCAAGCTCACTGTTCTTCACACCACTCGCAGGATTGTTCGTTGCTGCTGCGGTCGTTTTGCGTGACGTAACGTCCGTTGTCTTCGTGATAGTTGCCCTGTTGATGTTCATGTTCTCGGCGAGTCGTGTGTCGGTGACCAGTGTCGGAGTCGTGGTAGGGGCCGGCCCTTGGGGTTGGCCAAACAAAGTGGTGCCATTGTCGGAAGTGGCAAGAGCCGAGTCGCTCTACGTCGAACCAATGGCCTTTGGCGGCTGGGGCCTCCGCCTCAAAGGGGTGGGGGACGACCGAGCGTCGGCGTTCATTGTGCGTAAGGGTGAAGGCATGAGACTTGTTCGGCCCCACCAATCCGACATTGTCGTAACGGTAGATAGCCCCGATGGAGGGGTGGGGTTGATCAATGCCCTGCTGGCCCTGCGTTCTGAAGAGAAGATCAGCGAAGGGAAAGAGTAAATGGGTCCTATTCCAGTTGCAGCGCTTGCACCACTTGTGCTCTTCGTCCTGTCGTGGGTTGGGTACTGCTGGTATGACATATCCCAACACGAAGTGAAGTCACTTCCCAAATGGGGGTGGCGGTTGATTTCTCTCCTCACCGTGCCTCTTGGTGGGGTGGCCTACATGGTGTGGGGCCGAGAAGAATCGTGATAAGCACCGAGGGTCTCACCAAGCAATATGGCTCCAAGACTGCAATCGAGGATGTCTCGATCAGCGTGGTCCCAGGCGCTATCTATGGCCTAGTTGGCCCTAATGGAGCAGGCAAGACCACGGTCTTGGGCATTCTTGCTGGCCTTAGGCGGCCTACGGCGGGCTCATTCTCGCTTGGAGTTGCCAGAAGCAAGGTGGCGGTATTGCCCGACACTCCTCGGTTTGAGCCTTGGCTCACTGCACGAGAGGTTGTGGAGTTGGCTAAAGAACTCACAGCACCTGACACACCCAAAGATCGAATAGATGAAGTCCTTGTCGACGCAGGTCTCATTGAGTCGGCGTCGCAACGGGTCGGCGGGTTCTCGAGAGGGATGTTGCAACGCTTGGGGTTGGCAGCAACAGTTGTTGGCGATCCCGAAGTTCTCCTTCTCGACGAACCCAGTTCTGCACTGGATCCAAGCGGTCGGCGAGATGTGCTTGATCTTGTCAACAAGCTACGAGGCAAAGCAACCGTCATGTTCTCGAGCCATATCCTCGGCGACGTGCAAGAAGTGTGCGATACCGTGGGCATCATGCAGGATGGTCACTTGTTGTACGAGGGGTCGATTGAAGGACTGCTTGTCGGCAAGGCAAGCTTGGCCTATCAGGTGAGGGTACGTTCCGATGCAGAGAAGGTGGTTGGAGCACTCAGCGGTTTGGACTGGGTCGAATCTGTACGCTCGCCAACCCCGGGAACGGTTCGAGTCATAGTTTCTGAGCCTTCAGCGGCGGAAGCTGCACTCGTCCCGCTGCTTGCCACCTTGCGGGTTCCCGTGATCTCGATAACCCCGGAGACCGCCGATCTCGAAGATGTCTTCTTGGAGCTGACCTCGTGAGCTTGTGGAAGTTGGAATGGCTCCGGATGACCCGGTCGAACAAAGCGATAGCGCTGGTGGGTGTTTTCGTCTTTTTCGGGATTCTCGGGCCGCTTTCAGCGGCTTACATCGGCGAGATTCTGGAAGCTTTTGGTGGTGGGGTTGAAGTCACCTTCCCCGAGCCGACAGCTGCTGATGGGGTCGCTCAATACGTTGGCAACGTGCAACAAATCGGACTCCTCGTGTTGGTGATGATCGCAGCCGGTGCACTCACCATGGAAGCCCGGTACGAGATGGCG
This sequence comes from uncultured Acidimicrobiia bacterium, assembly GCA_964196085.1. Taxonomy (GTDB): domain Bacteria; phylum Actinomycetota; class Acidimicrobiia; order Spongiisociales; family JAENVV01; genus CAXMPE01. The sequence goes on from CAXMSI010000033.1 coordinate 3,112, forward strand.
GTCTTCCTCCGTACGAGGGTTCAAAAGGCTCGGCAGCTGCTGGCGCCCCGATTTGTGGTCGTTGCTGGGGCCGGTGTTGTTGCCTTCGGAGCCGGGCTACTCGTAGCTTGGTATGAGACCGCGGTCCTCATTGAGCACCCCGAGGCGATGTCGATGCTTGCAATATTCGGGTTCGGTTCGGCTTACCTGGTTTTCGCCGTGTCGGTAGTCGCCTTTGCAGGGACCCACCTCAAGAAGGTGCTTCCCAGTGTCATGCTCTCGTTGGGCATCTTGCTGATCGTACCGATAGCGGGTCTCTTCCCGCCGGTTGCAGAATGGCTGCCAAGTCATCTGCTGGGGGCTTCTAACGACCTCTTACGAGGTGGGGAAGTAGCCGAGTACCTGCGGGCGCTCGCAGTAACGGTTGGTCTCACCGGGGTGTTGTTCTCGGCCAGTGTCCGAGGGCTTACAAGGAGCGAGTTGTAGACCCCACTCAACGAGGGAGAGCGAGCCTCGCTGTTCTCCACCCTCGTACCGAGTTGATCAGAGCGACTCCGTCTGCTCCTCCGAGTTCTTCGACAGAGACACTGCGCTCTTGGATAGCACCCTCCTGCAGGAGTTCAGCGCGGTAGATGCCGGGGAGACAGCCGTCCGCAACGGGCGGCGTGAACCAGATGCCTTCGAGCTTCACAGCCACGTTGGCGATGGTCGACTCGGTGATCATGGCGTCGACGTTGGTGAGGATCACATCATCTACGAACGGATGTGCTGCTCTGGCCGATTCGTAGACGTCTCGATTCGTGGTTTTGTGAAATAGGAACGGAGAGCGAGTGTCAACAGGCTCATGGTGCACCGCCACTTTGACAAGGGCGGAGCCGCTGTGAAATCGTTCGGCCTCGACTGTTGGAACTCCCTCACGACTCACCAAGAGA
>CAXMSI010000033.1:4032-12840 GCA_964196085.1 uncultured Acidimicrobiia bacterium
GGAGTGGGAGATCCCCGACGCCTGTTGCCACGAGGGCGGTCCGAATCTGTCTCTCATGCCAAGGAATGTCAAAGAAGCTAGCCGATTGCTTGGCTCGGGTGAGATGCTGATCCAAAAACTTCCATCCCTCGCTGGGCAACCACAGCAAAGTCTCAAGTAGAGCGAAGTCAGTAGACCCATGGCGAAGAAGGGCCGCTTTCATACCGAGTTCTTCGAACTCGCCTCTTGCCGTGGAATCCCAGGTGATCCCTCCACCCACACCATATTGAGCCTGGTTTGTTTCCGAGTCAATGACGACGGTACGAATGGCCACGCTAAACGAAGCCTTGGGGCCGGGTGCTCCGACGGGTGCAACGAATCCTATTGCCCCGCAGTAGACGCCCCTGGGGGTCGACTCAAGGTCCCTGATGAGTTCCATGGTGCGTTGTTTCGGAGCTCCGGTGATTGAGCCGCAGGGGAAGAGGCCAGCGAAGACTTCGAACAACGACACCTTCGAGTCGAGAGAGGCGCTGATGGTGGAGGTAAGTTGCCACACCGTTTCGAACCGCTCTGCTGCGAGGAGCTCATCCACTTTCACGCTGCCGAACTCCGCAATCTGTCCGAGGTCGTTGCGCAGAAGATCAACGATCATCACGTTCTCAGCAGCGTCCTTTTCGGACTTCAACAGGTCTGCGAGTCGGTCATCGTCCTCAACAGCCCACCTTCCGCGGGGAGCCGTTCCTTTCATGGGTCGGGTGACTATCCGATCGGTTGCGCCGTTGGTGCTTCTGTGAAAGAACAGCTCCGGCGACGCCGACAAAATCTTGAAGCGGCCCGTATCCAGGTAGGTTCCGTACCCGCCTGACTGGGCTGCGATCAGGTCTCGATACAGAGTGGTTGGGTCTCCCGTCACTTGAGCGTTGAGTCGCACTGTGTAGTTGGTCTGGTAGGTATTGCCCTTGCCGATGTGTTGGTGAATGTGAGCTACAGCTTCTTCGAATGCAGCTTTGGTGGTGTCAGCTTGCCATGGAGTCACCGAGTAGGCCTCTGACCGGGATTCGGCGGGGTTGATCAGGCGTGTTTCAAACAGGCCAAACCACACCAAGGGCAGGCCCGGGATGGAGTCGTGGGTCGAGAGGTCGGAGTTGATTGCTGAGGCAGCTTCGTAGGCAATGAACCCGCACGCCCACAGCCCCTTCGCAGATGCCTCCTCGACTGCAGCCAATGCTGGTTCGACCTCATCGGGTGTCATGGCGACCACCTCGCCCACCTGGTCGGTAAACCCAGCGGTACGTTGCTGATTCGGTCTGAGATCGTCGAAACGGGCGATGAAGGTCACGCGGCAATCGTAGGCGGTACGGCTAATTGGCCTTGAGAATCTCGTAGTAATGGCTGTCGAAGGTCTCGCCCTTCCACTCCCAATCTTGCAGTTTGGTTTTGTAGTGGGCTAGACCAGCCTTCTCAGTGACACGAGAAGAGGCGATATTCCCATCGGTGACACCTGCCTGAACTCTGCCGTAGCCGCCCTCTTTAAAAGCCCAATGGATGGCAGCTGTCAGAGCCTCGGTCGTGTATCCGTTGCCCGCTTGGAGGACGTCGAGGAAATAGCCGGCCTCGGCACTGGGGCCATCGTGCTCGAGGGTGATGAATCCAATGATTTCACCGTCGAGCCGGATAGTCCAAGAAGGATCTTTGCTGTCGAGCGTTTCCTGAACGAACTTCTCGGTGTCCGCAGGTTTCGTGGCGGCGGTGTAAAAGTCTTCTATCGAGGCTGGGTTTTTTGATATTTCATATAGATCGCCAATGTCGTCAACCGACAGCGGCACAAGCCTGAGGCGTCGTGTAGACAACGGCTGGGCGATTACTGGACTCATGCAAGGAGGCTAGCGAGACGTTGGTCAGGGTGTGGTAGCTCAGGGGTCGCGACTACATTTGTGTCCTTATGGGAACTCCTGGCTTGCGAATCCAACGTGCTGCCGTATGGGCTGTCTTCTTTGTGAATGGTTTGGCGATTGGTATGTGGGCTCCACATATCCCACATATCAGAGAGACCTTGGAACTCTCTGAAGCGCGTCTTGGGTTACTGCTGCTCTTGGGTGGGGTGGGTGCGGTGTCAGCGATGCCTTTGGCGGGGGTCCTTTCTGACCGGTGGGGCTCGGACTTGGTCACCCGCCGGTTCGGAACCGCTATGGCGCTTGTCCTGCCAGCTGTCGTGTTAGCACCGAGCCCATTGCTGTTCGGCGCGGCCAGTTTCGCTTTTGGTGCGATGTTGGGTTCCATGGACATTGGGATGAACTCATCTGCCGCCGAAGTAGAGGCCCAGTGGGGCGTGCCGTTGATGTCTGGGTTCCACGGTATGTTCTCCGTTGGAGCCCTAGTGGGCGCGGTGGCGACAGCTGGGTTGTTGGCTCTCGAAGTTGGTCGGCCAGCTCAGATAGTCGGGGGAGCTTTGGTGATTGGTGTTGTGGCCTTGGTGGCTCCTGCTGGTTTGCCAAAGGGCACAGGAGATACCGATGAGGGTGGAACCTTCGTGTTCCCCCGGGGCAAGCTTCTTCTTCTGGGGGTTATGGGGCTGATTGTCTTTATGGCCGAGGGTGGCGCCACCGACTGGGGAGCAATTCTCCTCCGAGACGACCTCGGGGCGTCGGACTCACTAGCTACTTTCGGGTTCGCAGCCTTCTCAGCGACGATGGCCCTTGGCCGCCTGGTGGGGGATCGGATCAACAAAGTACTCGGACCCGAGAGGTTCCTGCGCTGGAGTGCTCTGGTAGGTGGTGCTGGGTTGACGCTTGGCCTTCTCGTTTACACGCCATGGGTGGTTGTTGCTGGTTTCGCCCTGCTAGGAGCCGGCCTTTCGAACACTGTTCCACTCATTCTTAGCGCAGGTGCTGCCAACGGCATCACACCCGGACAAGGCATCTCAGCCGTGGCAACGGTTGGGTACTTCGGCTTCATTGTTGGTGCACCGCTGATAGGAGCTGTCGCAACGGCTTCGTCCCTTCGCACCGCGATGATTGGTGTGGCCGTGCTGGTTCTCGCCGTGTCGACTCAGGCAAAGGCCGTCCGCCCCCTCCCCAAATAGTCGCGCGCGCAGCCCCGAGGTTGGGAAACAACTCCCTTGTCAGCGACCTCCAAATAGGAGATACTGAGTGGGTCAGAGATATGGTCAGGAGGTCAAGTGAAGCGGACAGCGGCAGTGCTGGTTACTTTAATTCTGGTGCTGGCCGCCTGCTCGTCTGGGCCACCCGCGACGGTCGCTACCTCGAATCCTGTCGTGCCAGTTGCCGCGTTGGTTAGGCCAAGCACGACCGCTGTTCCAGAGACAACCACAACCACTTTGGCTGCGCTGGAGGTTGAGGGTGTCCCCGCCGAAGCACTGGCGTTGATCGGTGCTCCAATGCCCGAGGTGAATCTCACTTTGGGCTCTCCTGATGATTTCGAGCGATGGCTCCGAGAGTACGAACGGTGGAATATCTGGCTCGGAGCCAACCCGAATGTCGACTCAGCAGTGCTGGCTATTGCTCTAGTTCCCGGAGGAGAAGAAGAACAAAACTGGATCGATGCGCCGGCCTTGGATGTTGGAGCAATTCTCGTCAGTGTGGGCAGCCTCGACGTAGAGAAGTTTGAGTATGCAACCGAGTCCCTTGACCAAGGAATTCTTCAAGTCCTTCTGTGGAGCCGCAGAGGTGGCACTGCTTGGGCGATTGATACAGATGGCGTGGTGATCGGTCGACTTGAACCTGAGCCGAGCCGTGGATTTGGTGTTTCGACACTGGTTCTCGTGCGTTCCGAGAATGGTGTCTGGAGGCTGAGGGAATGGAGAAGATCTTGAGGTGGATTCCGGTAGCTGTTTTCCTGTTCTCCAGCTTCTTCTTCGTGGGGACAGGCGTCGCTCAAGCTGGCGGGGTTTGCGACCTGTTTCCTGGTTCGGCGGGCTGTGAGGGTGGAGGTTCCGGTGGGGGTGGAACTGGGGCTACCACGACCACCCTCGCCCGTAGTTACTACTGGGGAGCATGGTTCAACTCGGGTGAGTGTTCTGACGGGGATCCTCGGTATCTTCGCTACCTTCTGTGGTCCAACGGTGGCGGATATGTCCTGCCGCCTGAGTTGCCCAATCCTCCCGTTGGATCGATCTTGGGGACTGACCGGGTGTATCAAGTAACCTGCCCGGATGTGAGGGACTTCGACGTGTGGGAAGTGTTAGAGACTGAGATCGAAGCTTTGCCACCCCTGCTCTGGGAGGCGTCGCCTGCCGGTCAGGGAGTGACTGGGCTTGAGTCTTGGATGTGGTTCTCCGGCGAGACTCAGGTGGGGCCGGTCACGCTCAGCTGGACGGATCCGGTGACGAGAATCACGTTCAATCTTGAGGGTCGGGCCTGGATTGGTGACATCAAGTGGAGTACAGGGGATGGAGACAACCCAACGACCTATGCCCTCACGTACCAAAGTGGAGCCGCCATAGGTGGCTCCGAGGCCCACCCCGCAGTAACCCATCTATATGAAGTGTCTTCTGCAGACAGCGGGTTCGAAGATGGCTACCCAGTGGCACTCGAGGTCACATGGACTGGTGAGTGGCGTTGGAGGGAAGCGGGTGGAGGGTGGACCCCCTATCGGCCAATGCTCAACACAGCCTCCTTCTCGACCAACGGGACCTATGAGGTAGTTCAGATCGTTAGCGTTCTGCAGCCGTAGAAGTAGCCTTGGCGCATGGCATCCAAAACGATTTCCGTGAAAGGCATAGGTAGTGTTGCCTTCGGGCGGCACCCGCTACGGACAAGCCTTAACGACGACGAATACGGCGGCGGGGCCGTTCCGCAAAGTTCTTTTTGAGGTCTTTGGAAGTGCTTAGAGGCCATGGGTTCACGGTGAACTGAGCTTTGAGAACCTGCCGAGAGTGACTTCTTGGTCGACCCGTCTTCACTTTCTAGCGAATGCAAGGTATCCTCCTGTCAACGGTTGGCCACAAGGGCCTTGATCGTAAAATCGTAAGGTAATAAACATGGCTACAGGCACAGTAAAATTCTTCAACGCAGAAAAGGGCTTCGGCTTCATCTCTCGTGAAGGTGGAGACGATGTATTCGTTCACTTCTCCAACATCTCCGGTGACGGATACAAGACACTCGATGAAGGACAGGCAGTCGAATTCGACGTTGCTCCTGGCCGCAAGGGTGAAGAAGCTCAGAACGTGCGCGCAATCTAGCGACTAGTTCTTTGAAAACAGGAAATGCCGCCGCTAACCCGGCGGCATTTTTTTGTGCGCTCCTACTCTTGAGGCACCTCAACTAGGATCGGCCAATGACTTTGTACAAAGACGGTCCTCAGACATCCGTAGAGCTCATCATCAACGCCCCCATTTCAGAAGTGTGGGCCATGGTGAGCGACCCCAAGCTGCCTGCCGAATTCAGCCACGAACTCGTCTCGGCTGACTGGGGCACGCACCCAACCGGTCGGCCCGGCAAGGGAAGCACCATTGTTGGCCACAGTCACAACCAACTGGTGGGTGATTGGACTAGCACCTCCATTGTTACCCACTGGGAACCCGAGGCCACGTTTGAATGGGCCGTACGAGAGACTGAGAACAGTGAATCGAAGTGGGCGTTCGATCTTGAATCAGTCGAGGGAGGGACGCTGTTGAGGCAGCGATATCTTATTGGTCCAGGTACCTCGGGTGTCTTAAGAATCATCGCAAAAGATCCCGACAACGAAGAGCTGATCATTGCAACCCGTCTTAAGAACCAAGAAGCCAGCATGATGGGCACCCTTGAGGCTGTGAAAGCCAAACTCGAGTCTTGAGCTCCTACCATTCACTTGCAGTTGGTGGTCGGCTGGCGAAATAGCCCTAGAAGTTGGAGGCGTCGGCCAGCACCAGTGGATACACCTTCTGAGCGCCCGCCTTGCGGAGGTGGAACCCTGCCACAGTGAGCGACCAGCGTGACTCCACTAGGTCGGTGATCAAAAGACCAGGCGTGTCGGGCGGCGCATCTTTGAGTCGGTATCCATCAAGGGCGTTGGACGCTTGGGTGAACGCCGTGTTCATTTCATCGGGGGACTTGTTGGGGGTCTTCTCGAGCAAGTCCAACAGTGGTAACCGCAGTTGGGAAGCGATCGCTTGTGCGAGGCCCTCAATAAGAGCTGGTTGGAATGCCGACGGCACGAACGTTGCCCATCGGATGTTGCAACCAGCAAACTCAGCGCGGGCCAACTCTTCCATGGCTTTGGCCAGCTGACCGTCGTAGGTACCCGCTTTGATGCCGCTGCGTATTGTCGGGGCCCATACCGGCGACAACAGCTTGCAGAGTGCGTACCCCGGCTCCAGGAGGTGGTGCTGAAGGGGGGTGATTGGTCGCTCTTTGTTGAGTCCATTGGGCCAACGTTTCCTGGGTTCTAGGCGAACCGACTGCCGGCCCAAGAAGTCTTCAGCGGCGGTCATGAGTTCGATAGAGGGCTCAGGCCAGTCAGACTCTGTGCAGTTAGCGCACCGTCCGCACGGATCCGACGACGAATCGTTGAGAAGGTCGGTGAGGAACTGCATGTAACAGTCCTCGGAGTTGGAGTACTTCTCCATCGAGAGTTGCTCGTTCTTGCGAGCGTGCGTCACGTTGGCAACTCGCTCGGCGGGGTACTCCCAAGGGGTTGTAGTTCGGAACCACCGACTCCCGTTGCGCACCACAGCATCTTCCACCTCGAGGACCTTGAGGAAGGTGGCTATGCGAGTCTGGCGCATGTTGGTGAGAGCGGCGACTTGGGGAACCGACATGTCTTGGGAGCTAATGGCATCGAGGATCATCGAAGCTTGGAGGTTTGTGGGGTAGGCGGTGCCGATGAAGAAGTCTTGAATGTCAGAGTCTTCAGAACCGCGCATCAACACCCCAACGGAAGTTTCGAGCTGGCGGCCAGCTCGACCGACCTGTTGGTAGTAAGCAATGGGGGACCCAGGGGACTGGTAGTGCACTACCCATGCCAAGTCGGGCTTGTCGAATCCCATACCGAGGGCTGAGGTTGCCACGACGGCTTTGACTTCATTGGCGAGTAGCTGTTGTTCAATGACCAGCCGCTCGTCGTTGGGCGTTCCGCCGGTGTAGCCAACCGCTGAGATGCCCTGTGTCTGGAGCCATTCGGTGACGCTGGCTACCGCGCCCTGTGTGAGGCAGTACACAATGCCTGAGCCTTCAAACGTTGGAATCTGGTCGGCAAGCCATGCAAGCCGCTCAACACTGGTTGGTAGGTCAAGCACGTCGAGCGATAGTGAGTCGCGCACCAAGGTCCCGCGACGAACCTCGAGCCGCTCACCTAACTGATCCTTGATGTCCTCGATCACCCTGTCATTCGCTGTAGCCGTAGTAAGTAGCACAGGAACGGTGGCTGCCAGTGAGTTGATCACTGGCTGAATGCGTCGATAGTCGGGCCGGAAGTCATGCCCCCAGTCCGACACGCAGTGAGCCTCATCCACCACGATCAAGCCAATCTTGGTGAGGAACCGATCGAGCGCCTTTTCACGGAAGGCAGGGTTGTTGAGCCGCTCCGGGGAGATCAGCAGTAGATCGACCTGCCCCATCGACAGGTCAGTGAAGATCTTGTCCCAATCGTCAGTGTTGGACGAGTTGATGGTTGCAGCCTTCAGTCCGAGCCGAGCAGCAGCTCGCACTTGGTCTCGCATCAAAGCGAGCAGAGGAGAAACCAGCAGCGTGGGCCCAGCACCGCGCTCCCGAAGGATGCGGGTAGCAATGAAGTAGACCGCACTCTTACCCCACCCGGTACGTTGAACAAGCAGCAGCTGTTCGGTGCGGTTCACCAGGCCGTCAATGGCCTCCCACTGATCGGGCCGGAAGGTGGTGTCATCGCCAGACAGTTGACGCAGAAGAGTGTGGGCGTCGTCGCGCGTCGTGGTGTCATTCGTCATAGGTAATTCCCACGCGTCGCCTCAAAGGTATCGAAACTCAACTACGGACTGGAGACTAGGACTAGAAGCCTGGGCGCCTTGTTGGCCGATTCGACTTCGGGCCGCCGCCCTGTGGTCCACGGTGTGACGGCTTGTTGCCGCCAACTCTGTTGGCCCACGGGTTGCCGCTTTTTGCAGCTGGCTTCTTGGGCTTGGCTGGCTTCTTCTTGGATTTCGCCATATGTCCTCCTCGAGGTACTCCCTCAGCCTAAATCAAGACCGGTCCAAACGTGGCGGATTACTCAAGAATGCACGTATCTTGTCCTCAAACCCCAGATTTTGCAGACACGTAAACGTGCAATTGCGGTTAGACGACTGGGCCGTCGGATCCCGCCAGGTACTCCAAGGGTTTGACTGTTGGGTCTAGGACGTTGGCCCAGATGCGCCATGACTCGTGCACTTCATCGGAGTGGACGAATAGTGTTTGGTTGCCCTCAATGACGTCTGACAACAGAGTCTCATATGCGTCGTCGAGTTCACCGAAAGCATCTTCATAAGCGAACTCAAGCTCGGTGCTCACGAGTTTCATGCCATCGCCTGGCCGCTTCACATCAAGCGACAATTCAAAGCGCTCGTCAGGTTGCAGGATGATGGACAGCTTGTTGCCATGGGGGTTGCCGCTGTTGTCTTCGTGCTGAAAGAACGTCACGGGTGGCTTGCGGAAGTAAACGTCGATGCGCGTTGTGCGTTCAGGGAGGCGCTTGCCGGTTCGGACAACGAAAGGCACGCCCTTCCATCGCCAGTTGTCGATCTCCACAACGGCCTGCATGAAGGTGGGCGTGAAAGAGTCGGAAGGAATGCCGCTCTCTTCGAGGTAGCCAGCCACGTGCCCACCTTCGACGCTAGCGCCTGTGTACTGACCGCATACCACGTCATCTTGGTGGATCTCA
>CAXMSI010000034.1:0-7557 GCA_964196085.1 uncultured Acidimicrobiia bacterium
AAAGTGACAGCGCTTGAGGCGCTTGCTGCGTCAGGTGCTTTGGAGTCCGTTGGGCTTGGGCGTCGAGAAGGGCTCTGGGCTGCTGGAGCGCTTGCTGAAATCCGTCCTGACCGGTTGGCATTGTCACCCGGAGTCTCGGCCCCAACACTTCCTGGTCTGGAGCCTGAAGAGGAGGCCCGACTTGAACGATGGGCTACTGGTGTCTCAATGACCCATCCGGTACAGTTTATTCGTGAGAGACTTGCCGCAGAGGGATGTCTCACCTGTATGCAAGCCGTCGAACTTCAGCAGCACGGCAAAAGAGTGCGGGTTGGCGGCATAGTGACCCACCGTCAAAGGCCGGGGACAGCTCGCGGGATCATTTTTTTCAACCTTGAGGACGAAACTGGTCTTCTCAATGTCGTGGTGTTCCCCGACATATGGGAGCAGCAACGCGAAGTAGCCCGAAAGAACCCAGGGGTAACCGTTGAGGGGACACTTGAGTTTAATGATGGTGTCACCAACTTGGTCGCCCGTAGGTTCCACCCGTGGAAAGTCGCTGAGGTCACCTCCAGGAACTTCCGGTGAGAACCCTGTTGCTACCTTGGTTCGGTTCGCTGGGCGGAGTTCCTATTTCATCGGAATCCACAAAGTTACTAGTTGATTCCCTAAGCATCACGGCAAACGACGAACCCAAGGAGTATCCGTCTTGCATGTTCTATTGCACCAACCTGCAGTGGGTTTACTGATCGAGCCTACGTAGCCGTTCTTCTAGGAAGCTAATCCGTTGGGTAATCCAGCTGATCGACGAATGTGGATCAGATGACTGTTGTGCCACGTTCCGCTCGACGGCGAGACCGGCAGCAACTGTGCCCGCCTGACTCTGCTCGGTCTGAGTGAGGTCGTTGACGATCGAACCGTCAGGATGGAAGTTTCTAAGATGAGCACGGAGGCCAGTCAGGGCAAGCTCAAGCTCGACCCGGCTCATGGGTGTCACAGCTGTCAAACGATCGCGGAGTTCGCTTCGCTCGAGGGTTAGCTTTGCGAGGGTTGGTACATGATCAGGGTCGCCTCGCAACTCAGAAATGAAGCCTGCCAGCTCGCCAAGCCTTGCGAGGATGTGTTCCCGTGTCATGTGATTCTCCGTATCGAGGGTGGCTACAGCATATCTGCATTCCAAGAGTGGTGTCCGAGTAAAGGGGTACCGTCTACTCAGAGAGGAGGGATTCTTCCAATAAAGTTGCCACTTTGACCCACGAACTGTGATTTGGGTCGATTATTTGGGAATGGTTTACGCCATCTAACCGCAGATATTGGACGGAATCCCCGCGAGCCAAAGCGTCCCTTTCGAACTCGTCGGAGTAGCTCACTGGGACGCTTTCGTCATCGGTACCGTGGACTAATAGGACAGGGACGCCTATGGGCAGAAGTTCGGTCGGGCAATGGGGGCCGGGCTCTGCTCCGTCGAGAAATGAAGTTGTTGCACCACGTCCCAAGCCTTCGCTATCGGCTCGAACTAGGTTCGTTACTCCAGCAAGGCTGACTACCTTGGCGACTGGAGTGGCTGCAGCAGCTTCGAGCGCCAGGTGCGCACCGGCGGAATGGCCGATGAGTACTGTGCGTCCGATATCGATGGGATAGTCGTGGGCGAGGAGCGTCCTGGTCGCGACTGCAAGAGATATGTCGTCCGAAGCGTCGCAGCGACTCAGTCCGGACCGAGAATACTCCAGATTCCATGACGCGAACCCCCGGTTTGTTAGGTCGACAGCGAGTGCCTCAATCGTGTCCCTAGTCCACTGGTGCCGCCAGAAGCCGCCATGGACAACTACTGCGAGAGGATGGGGGCCCTCGCCATTTGGAATCCTCAAGTCTCCCACCTGATGTGGCTCGGGCCCGTAGCTGATCGAAACCGGGGGGGAGACGGCACGGTAGTGAAGGTGGGCGATTGCATCCCTATATCCCTCAGTTCCACGGCCGTAGATGGTGTGGACGCATACTGGGGCGATCCGAGATTCTGCTCGCCACTCCTCACGTTCCTTCACGTTCGAAATGTGCACTTCCACAGTGGGGATGTCAATGGAGGCTATTGCATCGTGGAGAGCGTAAGAAGTGTGGGTAAGGGCCCCGGGGTTGAACACAATCGCGTCAACAACGCCTCGGGCCGCGTGAAGTTGGTCAATGAGCTCTCCCTCGTGGTTCGACTGGAGAGCGGTTGTGGTGTGTCCGAGAACTCCAGCCCATTCTGCGCATAGTTGCATGAGCTCTTCGAGGGTTGTGTCCCCATAGACCTCAGGTTCACGAGTACCAAGTAGGTTCAGATTGGGTCCGTTGAGGATCAGGAAGTGCATGGCCGTAGGGTACCCGTCGTCGGCGGGGCTGAGCGTTATTAGTCTTGATGGAACTCTTTGAAGTCCCAAGTCGTCATACTGTTGAAGATCATGAGCCGACAACCCCTCCGTTCCCCGGTGAGAACCCTTGTAACCCTCGTAGTTGGCCTATTGCTCTTTAGCGCCTGTGACTCAGAAACATTGCTTAGCCCTGAGGGAGTCTCAGGTGAATGGCTTGCTGCCACCGAAGAGACGGTGCCCCCCACCGAAGAGGAGGTTTTGGTGAGCTCTGGCCTGCGCACCTCCCTCTCTGCCTTGTGGCCCAACGATGCATTGTCGGTCGCAGCCACTGTTCCGGACGAAGGAGTGGTTGGGATTATTTGGGAGAACTCGGGACAGGTTGATCGCTTTGTTCAGGTCTCTCGATCAGATATTTCCAAGGCGATCCCTGACATTCGCTTCCCTGAGTTGATCCCCGATTCAGTTGAGTTCGTTTCAACACAGCTCATCTTCTTCCCCCGGACGGGTGATCTGGATTCTGCCCCAGCGGCTGCATTCGGCCTTTGGACGGTGTCGCCGTACTCGCTCAGTCGCTCCGTCGGGCAGAAAGCGGTGATCTTTGTACATGTGCTGGATCAGGAGGTCAGCTTTGAGGGAGACATCACCGAAGGGTGTGGTCAATTCCAAGCACGGGAGCTATCGAGCTGTGAACGGATAAACCTAGGCCTCAACCCGGCATGGTGGCTCTCAAGTCTTGAGGGCAATATACTTGTGTGGTACTCGGGAGAATTGCGATATGAAATGACGATTCGTCCCCCTGTCACCCGAGCAATCGCCGAACAGGTTGCATCAAGCAGCGTGCCGCTGGGGACCCAACTGCCAGCTGATGGCGACCTGTAGGAACCGACAATGACCCGTCCAGCCATCATTCTCGACACAGATCCAGGGATAGACGATGCCTTCGCGATCATTCTTGCGCTCCAACACGCCGATCTCCGAGCTATCACGACGACCGCAGGCAACGTAGGAGTCGATGTCACAACTGCAAACGCGCTCCGCATCCTGGAACTCGCGGGAGGCAAGGTGCCTGTATACCGAGGAGCAGCCGGCCCCCTACTAGGTCCGACGATCGACGCGGGCTCTATTCACGGCAGTAGCGGCCTCGGCGGGGCGGAACTGCCAGATCCGTTGGGATCTCCAGAGGACACTGACGCAGTTTCATTCCTGATCAGCGCCACAGCGAAAGACCCAGGCTTGAAGGTTATCGCCATTGGGCCACTCACCAATCTTGCACTAGCTATCGAGCGCGACGAGACGTTTGCCCACCGCCTTGATGGGCTCACCATTATGGGCGGCAGCGCAGCGGAGGGCAATACCACAAGTGTCGCTGAGTTTAATATCTACGCGGATCCAGAAGCCGCCGACATCGTCTTTCGAGCGGTGAGCAATATTAGGATGATTGGTCTCAACCTCACCCATCAGGTCAAAATGGGGTCGGAACACGTCAAAGCGTTCGCCGCCTGCAACACCCGACACGGTCATGTTATGTCAGTAATGCTGGAGGGCTACCTGAAAGCAGTTGAATTTATCGGCTTCGACGGTGTCTTCATGCACGATCCCACTGCCGTGCTTGCCGTGACGCACCCAGAGCTCATTGAGTACGAATACCGGCACGTCTCGATTGAGACCAAGGGGGAACACACCAGGGGTATGACCGTGGTCGACCAGCGAGTCTCTTCTCCTCTTGAACCGAACGTCCACGTGGGAGTGAACGCTGACGCCCAGGCGATCATCGACCTAGTTGTGGCTTCAGCGCTCTAGGCGAGGCTAGGTACTAGGGACAGCATCGGCGCACCGTCTGACAGTGAGACCTCATGGGTTGGTTCGACTGAGATGAGGAGACGGTCCCCATCTGAAGAGATCCAGAACCTCGGGTCCACTTGTAGCCAGGCCCTGACTGGGAGAGCAGCAAGGGCTCTTCGGTCATCCGCTGAGACTGGAACGTAGAGGGAGACAACAGGAGCGGCGTTACCAAGCCCCCTGAGAGTGACGAAAAGGTCGAAGTTACCAAACGCCGCTGCCATTCCCGCGTGGGCGTCGGCCCGCCCCTGAGGGGTGAACCACTCGACGGTTCGGCAGTGTGCGCAAGCGACCATCCCGTGGGAGTTGACAGTTGTGAGCTGGTGGGTGCAGCGGGTGTCTTTTTCGTGCATGCACATAGTTTGGCAAGAGGGTGTGACACAAAACGGTGGCTGGGGTCAGGGGTGCTTGTGGCCACCAGCATCACCGGCGAGGCTCAGCCGGCTCGAACAGGCCAGTTGGGGTGCGACGACCTCAGCCTTCGGGCTCTTCTTCGGGCTCAGGAGACTCTGCGCGACTGCCCGGCATCACGAGGGTGGGAATACGGGCCTCACGAACAACTTGGGCTGAAATTGAAGACCAAGTGGCTGCGTCGAACAAAGGCTTCGTAGCTCCCATGATGATGAGGCCAGCCCCAATCTTATTTGCAGCCTGCACGATGGCGGCAGCTGGCTCATGGTCGTCCACATATAAAGGATCCGCTCGGATGCCTCTGGCCTCCAGTGAAGCCAAAATGGGGCCAGCAAGGCGGTGCCCACGTTCGGTCACATAGCGAGTGACCACATCAGAGTCAGTATTCTGGATCTCGTCGGGGAACAGCGGACTCCAGTCAGCCTCCTCCGCGTCGGCAAGGAATTCTCGAGGCACCTGAACGGCGGTGACAACCGACACTCTGAAGCCGGGACGCCAGATGGATTCCAGAAACTCAGCGACCGAGGTAGGGGGGAGAGCCCCCGCAGTTGCGACAAGGATGTGCATTAATGCGATGATACTCTGAAGTTGGCGCCACTGCTCTCAGGACTCCCGGAAAGCCGATAGGATCAGGCCACTCAACGAATTGGGAGCGGCTCTTGGAAGTTCGACTTGACGGCAAGGTGGCAGTAATAACCGGTGGTAGTCGAGGGATTGGTAACGCCATAGCAAAAGAGTTCCTCAACTCGGGTGCTGAGGGTGTTGTTGTGACATCGCGAAGGGCTGAAGCTGCCCAGGAAGCCGCCGAGGTGCTTGGACAGGCAACTCTACGGCCTGATGCGGTGATCGGCATCGGAGCGAGAGCTGGTCGCAAGGAGGACGCAGATCGTTGCGTGGCTGAGACGATTGATCGGTTCGGAGCCTGTGACATTCTGGTCAACAATGCAGGGACCAACCCCGCCATAGGAAATCTAAGCGATGTTGATCTGGATGCAGTGGATAAGACGTGGCTTGTCAACCAGAAGGGCCCCATAATGTGGGCTCAGGCGGCATGGCACGGATGGATGAAGGATCACGGAGGCGTCATTCTCAATACGGCCTCGGTTGGTGGAATGAACCCAGGCCCGATGCTGGGCGCCTATAACATTTCGAAGGCGGCGTTGCTCTTCACAACTCGACAGATGGCAATGGAGATGGCTCCAGGGGTGAGGGTCAATGCACTGGCGCCGGCAGTTGTAAAGACCAAACTGTCAGAACTCCTGTGGAAAGAGGCCGAAGCTGCAGCTGCAGCGATGCACCCGTTGGGTCGGCTGGGAGAACCAGAAGACATTGCTGCGGCGGCTGTATTCCTTTGCTCGGACAAAGCCTCCTGGATTACTGGGGTCAATCTTCCAGTAGACGGCGGGACCAGCGGGGCGAGCGCTTCGCTGGGCTAGAGGCCTAGGTCGGCGGTTGAGGTCTCCCGCATGGCGACCTTTCTCACCTTGCCCGTGATGGTCATTGGAAACTCGTCGACGAATGAGACGTACCTTGGTATTTTGAAGTGTGCGATTCTGCCGCGGCAGAACTCGCGGATGTCCTCGGATTCGATAGGGTCGGCTCCTTCTACAAGCTTGATCCACGCCATCACCTCTTCGCCGTATTTCAGGTCGGGCACACCAATCACTTGTACTGATTCCACACAGGGGTGACCGTAGAGGAACTCTTCTATCTCGGCCGGATATATGTTCTCGCCGCCTCTGATGATCATATCCTTAATTCGCCCGACTATCGACACGTACCCAGCGTCGTTCATTTCAGCTAGGTCACCGCTATGCATCCAGCCGTCTAAGTCGATCGATGCATCTGTGAGTTCGGGCTGATTCCAGTAGCCCTTCATGACTGAGTAGCCCCGGGTGCAAAGTTCGCCTCGCTGCCCACGAACCACAATCTCCTTGGTGTCAGGGTCAATGATCTTGATCTCAACGTGAGGGTGGACGCCTCCCACAGTGTTGACCCTGAGCTCAACGCTATCGCTGGCGCTCGTTTGGGTTGACACTGGTGACGTCTCGGTCATGCCGTAAGCGATGGTGACGGCTTCCATCCCCATGGAGTCCATCACCCGCTCCATCACTTCAACAGGGCATTGGGAGCCGGCCATGATGCCTGTCCTGAGGCTCGACAGAGCCCTGTTCTCGAGTTCGGCGTCGGCCAGCTCGGCAATGAACATTGTTGGAACCCCGTACAGGCTGGTGCACCGCTCGTTCTCGACCGTGTCGAGTACCTGCTGTGGATCGAAACCGAGGCCTGGAACCACGATCGCTGCTCCACGGGTGGTACAAGCAAGATTCCCCATGACCATCCCAAAGCAGTGATAGAAAGGAACAGGGACGCAGACTCGGTCCTGTTCGGTGTACCCACAGGCAGCCCCCACGAAGTAGGCGTTGTTCAGGATGTTGCGATGGCTCAGCGTCGCTCCCTTAGGGAAGCCTGTCGTGCCGGAGGTGTACTGGATGTTGATGGCATCGGTAGCGGTCAACTGAGATCCCCGTCGGGCGACGTCAGCCCGAGCTCCGGGTTCGGGCTCGACGAGGAGCGCCTCCCATTCAGGCGAGTCGAAGTAGATGGACTGGCCGAGATCCGGGATATCAGCCTTCACCGCCTCCGTCATGTCCCGGTAGTTGGAAGTGAGATAGGACTCTGCGGCGAAGAGGAGGCAGCATCCCGACTGATTCAACGCGTATTTCAATTCTTCTGTGCGATAAGCCGGATTGATGTTGACGAGAATCGCACCGATCTTGGCGGTGGCGTATTGCACCCATACCCACTCTGCTCGATTGGGACTCCATACGCCAACGCGGTCCCCGGCACTGACCCCCAGATCCACAAGACCTGCTGCTAGCCGGTCGACTGTCTCGTTGAACTCGCTGTACGTCTGGCGCACACCTTGGTGCGGTACCACTAACGCTTCTCGTTCGCCGAACCTGTCGACGGTTGCCTG
>CAXMSI010000034.1:7567-12729 GCA_964196085.1 uncultured Acidimicrobiia bacterium
TAGGTTGTCCCCGATGGTCATTTCGAGAAGAGGTTGATCAATTGGTCCCGCGGCCTGCGCCAACATTTGGTTGTCCTTTCGTGCAGTTCTCAGGCTGACTTCGAAGTATCGTTAGAGGCAGGTCGGAGCCTAGCCCTCGTCTGACTCCCTAGCCTGGTTCGCGATGTCAGCGACAATCTCGGCGTTGGCCAAAGTGGTGGTGTCTCCGAGCGTTCGCTGCTCAGCAATGTCCTTCAGGAGGCGACGCATGATCTTTCCCGATCTGGTCTTGGGCAGATCAGGAGTGAAGACGATTGACGCAGGCTTCGCAATAGGACCAATCGTCTTGGCAACATGGTCTCGCAGTTCAGCCAGTAGGTCGTTGCTAGCTTCATGCCCGCCTCTCAAAGAAACGAACGCCGCGATGGCTTGCCCGGTGATGTCGTCCTTCCTTCCCACCACTGCCGACTCAGCCACGGCCGGATGTGACACCAAGGCTGACTCCACCTCGGTGGTCGAGATGTTGTGGCCAGCAATCAGCATGATGTCGTCGACGCGACCCAGAAGCCAGAAGTATCCATCGTCGTCTCGCTTTGCGCCATCTCCAGGAAAGTACATTCCGTCGAACTTCGACCAATACACGTCGAGGTACCGTTGGTCGTCGCCGTAGACGCCTCTCAGCATCGAAGGCCACGGGCGTCGTATTGCTAAGAGTCCACCTCCTCCGAACTCGACAGAATTGCCGTCATCGTCTACCACGTCGGCAGAAATGCCAGGGAAGGCCAATGTCGCAGAGCCAGGCTTGGTGGTGACTGCCCCGGGCAATGGGGTGATCATGATGCCCCCAGTCTCTGTTTGCCACCAGGTGTCGACGATAGGGCAGGTGCCGCCTCCAATGTGCTTGTCGTACCAGATCCAGGCTTCGGGATTGATTGGCTCTCCAACCGTTCCCATGAGCCGAAGCGAGGACAGATCGTGTCCTGCGGGGTGTTGATCTCCCCATTTCATGAAGGCACGGATCGCTGTTGGAGCGGTGTAAAAGATTGTTACTCCGTAGCGTTCGATGATGTCCCACAACCGGTCGTCTTCCGGAAAATTGGGCGCACCCTCGTACATCACACCAGTCGTGTGGTTTGCCAACGGTCCATAGACAATATAGGTATGCCCAGTCACCCAGCCGATGTCGGCGGCGCACCAATAGACATCGTCGGGCTTGATGTCGAATACGTAGTTGTGGGTGGTTGTCGCTCCGGTGAGGTACCCGCCTTGCGTATGCACAATGCCCTTAGGCGTACCGGTAGTACCGGAGGTGTAGAGGATGAAGAGAAGATCTTCTGCACGCATGGATTCGGGTTGGCACACGTCGGACTGGCCTGTAATTGCATCGTGCCACCACACGTCGCGGCCGTCCGTCATCTCAATGTCGTTGTTGGTGCGCTTGACCACAACAACATGTTCGATAGTCGAGGTGCGATCAACGGCAGCATCTGCGTTGGGTTTGAGGGGAACGATCCCACCTCTTCGCCAGGCGCCGTCTTGGGTGATGACGACCTTTGCTTGAGCGTCATCGATGCGATCAGCAAGGGCGTCCACGGAGAAACCTCCAAATACGACTGAGTGGGCAGCTCCGATTCGGGCGCAAGCAAGCATTGCAACTGGGAGCTCAGGAATCATTCCCATGTAGATCGCCACCCGGTCGCCCCTTTCTACACCCATACCCTTCAGAGCATTGGCGAACTGAGACACCTCAGTCAAGAGATCTGCGTACGTAATAGTTCGTTTGTCTCCCGGCTCGCCTTCCCAGTAGTACGCGACTTTCTCGCCACCGCCGGCGTCCACGTGCCGGTCGAGACAGTTGTATGACAGGTTGAGTTCCCCGTCGGCGAACCACTTGTAGAAGGGCGCATTTGAATCGTCCAGGATCTCTTGGGGCTCCTTGAACCAAGAGATCCTGGTGAGCGCCTGCTTTTGCCACCAGCCCTTCCAGTCTTCCTCGGCCTCGGCATGAATCCCCGGCTGCGCATTGGCTTGTTCGGCAAAGGCTGTCGATGGAGGGAATCTGCGTTCTTCGCTCATCAAATTCTCGATTGTCTCCGACATGCAGGCTCCTTATGAAATCCGGACCCTCCATCCTAAACATCCCAGCGTGGCCTTTGGTCTCAACAATTGGAGTCAATTGTTGGCACAATGTCGGGCATGGACGTTGCAGTCGAACTGGTAGATGCGTATCTCACGATGACTGGGTACTTCACGATGAGTGAATTCGACATCCAGAGGAAGACAGACTCGGGGCAGTATGTGACAGTGACAGACGTTGATATG
This sequence comes from uncultured Acidimicrobiia bacterium, assembly GCA_964196085.1. Lineage (GTDB taxonomy): Bacteria > Actinomycetota > Acidimicrobiia > Spongiisociales > JAENVV01 > CAXMPE01. Next base: position 9,869 of record CAXMSI010000034.1, read on the forward strand.
GTCGCCATCCGCTTCCCTGGCGATACGTTGGCTGCCGATGTCCACGCTGAATCTGACGCTGAGATGCTGACGCTTGTTGATGACGCGCTTTTGCTCGAAGACGGGATGATTGATGTCATCATCGGCGAGGTCAAGCAGGGCGAGGCCGTGTTCAATAGCGGTCTGAAGAGTCACCACGCCCTGCACTCAGTTCTGCGTCGAATTGAGTGGTTGTACGAGATGGGGGTACAGCCGGTCATTGCGGATCTTCAGCAACATGGGATTTCCCGAGTCCCTGCGAGAGGAGGAGGCGTGATTCGAACCCGTCTGGTTGCGTTTGGCCAAGCGTCCTACACCGACGTGCATACCCTGAATCTGGCCCATATCTTGACCCAAATGTCCGCTTTCATGGAGATCTATGAGGACGTTCTTAAGCCAGCGCAGTTCTCCGAGACGGTTCCAGCTTTCCTGCGTTTGCTGGCCAAAACCCAAATCGAGCTCAAACCCACGACCTAAGTCCTGACGTCAGCTGTCGTGCGTCGGACCGAAAGTGGCAGACCCTCAGCGGCGGAGCGCTCTACAGTTGCTCGATGTAGGCGGCTGCTCTCTTGATGGCTCGCTCGGCAGCGGGGCCGAAGGTTTCAAGATCTGGGAGATCCTTAAGTTCCGCACGGCGTACGACGAGACGGCACCAGTCAATGGCAGGACCTTTGATCTTGTCGGCATCTTCTGGACCAAACACCCACTTGGCATAACCCGGACCCATAACCTCTAGTCGGACAGGCTCGTATTCCTCGCCGGCTTGGGCAAACACTACCTCGAGGAGATGGTGGCCCAAGAAGGCGATGTGCTGTAGGCGAGGCGTCTCGATGATGGTCTCTTCGTCGCCGTAGAGATCCCACACGTCGAGTCCGTGAGCCCATGTCTCCATGATGCGGTAGGTGGCCATCATTTTGGCTGAGACGTCTCCGCCGAACCAGTGCATGCGGTCTCCGGGTTCCTTGTTCCAAAGGGCGTCCATGGTTTGGGCACGAGCACCACGCCACCATTCGATGACATCTTGGGGTCGCATGCTCTTGCCGCGATCAACACCCTCTTTGACGAGAGCGTTAAGAGACCCAGCTTCTGCGACCATCACGTTCGGGTCTAGCCCGTCAATCACCGCTTGAGCAGCGAGCTCTTCGATTGAAGCAAGATGACTGACGAGGTCATGGATTGACCAGCCCTTGGCGCCTGTTGGCTGCGTCCAGAGTCGCGGAGCAATCTTCTGTAGGAATTGGTCTAGCCCCTGTTGCTCGGCAACTAGGTCGGTAAGAATCTCTCTCATAGGCTCACAATTTTACTTTGAATCTGCCACTACCGGAAACACACGAAGCTACCAAGGCCGAGATTGCTGCTCTTGGGTGAAGGCGGCGGGAGGGAGCGAACGGTGGTCTGGTGCCACCAAGTCATTGAGGCGGTCGACGAGCATGCGGAGTCTTGCGAAGTGCTGTTGATCGAAATGAAGCGTGATGCGCTCGGCATCCAACGAGTCCTCGTCAGCAATTTCTGCTGGTGATGCCCCGACGACCTCAATAGCGCCGGACTTCAAAATATCGCTGAATTCAGTGGTGAGAGCAACGCACTGTTCGTCCGACGGAGCAGTGCCCATACGGATCACCAACCGGCCGTCCACGTAGCGCTGTGACTGATAGTTGGCATAGAAGTGGCACACCTCTCGGGCTGCCTCGATTGGGTCGTTAGTAATCTTGTAGAGGGCGACGTCCTCGGCTGACACCATTCCAGCGCCAATCAGGTGCGTATCAATGAATTTGGCCCACCCGTCCCAGTAGCCGCTGCCGGGAGCATCGAGCAGCACCACGGGGTGAAGGTCACTCTTTCCGGTCTGCAACAAGGTGAGCAGTTCGAATCCTTCATCCATTGTTCCGAAACCCCCTGGGAAGAGCACGAAGGCGTGGGACTCCTTCACGAACCCAACCTTCCTCGTGAAGAAGTACTTGAAGTTCACCAATCGGTTCGGATCGATATATGGATTGGCTGAGGTCTCAAACGGAAGCCGAATTGCGACCCCGTAGGAGTTCTCAGCACCCGCTCCCTCGTTACCTGCCTCCATGATGCCGGGTCCGGCTCCGGTTATCACTTCCCAGCCCTCTCCGACCATGAGAGCGGAAAACTCCTTTGCAAGTTGGTAGTTGGGGCTGTCAGCCTTGAGGCGGGCCGAGCCGTACATTGTGACTTTGGGCTTGTGTCGATTACGAGCAAACAGTTGCGAAGAGAATCGCAACTCCTTGAGCGCAGTATTGATCATCTTCAAGTCGCCTTTGCCAGCACGATCACGGTGTAGCTTGAGCGCGGTCGTGATGATCTCGGCAATCAACTCGGGATGCGGGTTCTCAGAACCTGCTGCAACTAGATCCGCGATCTGCTGATCGATTTCGATGTCGCCAATGTTATAGGCCATGCAGTGAGCGTAGAGGGTCGACTACGAAAAGGCGGGGCCCTTAGGGCCCTTCCGTACGATCGCCGCCCAAACGGTCTCATAGTGATCCCGGTCGTAAGCATCAACATGCGGTAGCACGAACTCCTCCCACGCCATTCGGAGTGGGTCCTCAGCTTTGCTATACATCTCGAGGCCAACAGGAATGCGATCTAAGGTGGTCCTAAGGCTTAGAGGGGTCTCAACTCGGGTGCCGGCATCGGTTGATGCAAATGATTCGTTAATTTCTTCAGCCAGGCGTGAAATCGCCTCGACGAACTCCTTCTTGAGGCGGGGGTAACGTGCAGCGAACATTGCGGAGAGTTGGGTTGCAGAGGGGAAGACCTTCTCCCAAATCACCCATCGGTCAGCAAAGGCCTTGTTCAGCGTTTGGGTACCGGCATAG
>CAXMSI010000035.1:0-12565 GCA_964196085.1 uncultured Acidimicrobiia bacterium
ATCGGTGGCGGAGGCGAGAAGAAGACGCTGAAGATGGTTGCCGAGCACGCCACCATCTGGCACTACTTTTACAACCCTGAACAGGCCGACACCTGGTTCCACAAACTGAGCGTCCTCAACGAGTGGTGCGATAAGGTCGGTCGCGATCGTTCAGAAATCGAAGTCTCGGTTGGGATCGATGCATTCGACGAAGACCATGCAAACAAGCTGGTAGAGGCAGGTGTCACGGAGTTCACAATCGGGATCAATGGTCCGGAGTACGACCTCTCCGTGACTGATCCTTGGCTCGCTTGGAGAGACTCGCTCAAGGAGTAACTCGCCGAAGTACCAGCTTGCTAGTGAGCTCTAGTTTGTAGTCGCCGTCGTTAAACTGTTGGGATGTCTGTAGCCCTCATCCTTGTCGTCCTTGGCCTTGTGCTGTTGACTTTCGCTGCTGATCGATTTGTCGACGCGGCCATCAAACTTGCAACAATCTGGGGACTGTCCCCAATCCTCATCGGAGCAGTGGTTGTCGGCATGGGGACCTCAATGCCAGAGTTGTTGGTAAGTCTCACCGGAGGACTCGAGTCGTTCGACCTCGCAGTCGGTAACATCACTGGCTCCAATATTGCCAACTTGTCGCTTGTGCTCGGTGCTGCAGCCATCCTTTCCCCAATAGCGGGGTCGAAACGAGTTGTCCCCCGTCAAGGAATCTTGTCACTGCTAGCAATGGCGATTTTTGCTGGCTTGCTCGCACTTGGGAATGGTTTGAGCCGAACAGACGGCGTAGTCCTCCTCGCAGCCATGGCATTAGCAATGTGGAAATTGTTTGCTTATGAAAAGGGCGAGAGCATCAGCAGTGGACCCGAAGCGGGCAACGGCCACCGAGCCACTCCGGTAGTTTTTCAGGCCACGCTTTGGCTCATCGTGATGAGTGTGGGAGCGAGGACTCTCATCTTGGGGGCGACCGACCTCGCCGAACTTCTCGGCCTGGCCGAGGGGTACGTAGGCGAAACAATCGTGGCTATTAGCACGTCCTTACCAGAACTCGCTGCCGCCATCGCAGCGGCCCGCAAAAAAGCTCATGACCTTATTCTCGGGAATCTACTTGGGTCCAACATCTTCAACTCTCTGCTCGTTGGTGGTGCACTAGCCCTTGTTGCACCCGGCACCCTGAGCATCGCCCCGACTCGTCCGATGATTTTTATGCTCGGAACCGGCGTTCTGGGCGGTATTTTCGCCTTCCGCAACACGCTCTCGAAGATCGAGGGCGCCGTCCTACTCGCTGTATTTGCCGCGTTTCTGGCTACCGGACTTTGATCAGATGTTTGCATCGAACATCATGGTTGGGGTTGTTCATCTGCAACTACCTACTCACCCCTAGCCCGCCGCTGGGCAGCCCTTGAATCCTCGAGAATGGAATTGAAGAGGCCAGCCACATAGTCGGAGTCAAGACCAAGCAGTTCAGCTTCTTCTCGAATTACTCCTAGGAGTTCACCTTCGCGAGACGGCGCATAGATCGGCATCCCGCGATCGGCCTTGACCTGACCGATCTTGCCTGTGAGTGCTCGCCGACGGCCCAGCATTCTTACGATGTCGCGGTCAAGGAGGTCTATGGCCCCTCGCATGCGCCCAATTCCAAGCCGATCCATAACAGCACCAAACTCGCTTGCCCCGATATGTCCCTGCTTGTTGATCGTGGATTCACGTGGGTTTTCGTGAATCTCAATCACCACACCGTTGGCACCAACACCTTGGGCTGCCAAAGCAAGGGGCCCGACGGCGGAAGCTTCGGTCACTGCGTGCGACGGAAATACAACTACCGGGAGGTGCGACAGCTCCTGTAACTTGGGAACCGCAGCGATATCGAGGGTGTCGGCCTTCTCAAAGGCTCGGATACCTCGTTCACACATCACGACATCCCGGTTGCCCTCGGCGAGAATGTATTCCGCAGCCCACAACCACTCGTCGAATGTCGCAGACGGGCTTCGCTTGAGGAGCACTGGATGATGAGACTGGCCGGCGGCTCGGAGCAGCTCGAAATTTTGCATGCTTCCCGACCCAATCTCGATCATGTCAACCAACGCAACAACCTCGGCGATTTGTGCTGGCCTGCTTATCTGGGTCACCGTTGGCAATCCAACGGCTTCGCCGGCATCTGACAACATTTTCACGCCATCCATGCCCAAGCCCTGGAAATCGTAAGGGCTACCCATGACTGCAAGGGTATTGCCCCGCAGGACTCTCGCTCCCGCCTCAGCGGCTATCACTCCCAACTGATGAATCTGTTGTTCAGACTCGATCGAGCAAGGACCAGCAATGACTGGGAAGGGATCGGAGCCAAAACGGACGTCACCGACTGTCACGATGGTGTTGGTTTGGTCGACTCTATGGGCTCTACGTTCCATTATTCTCTCCATGTTTTGAAGTCAGCCCGGTCAAAGAAAAAACCCGGAGCGCAAACTCCGGGTTCCGATACTGCGTGTGAAAACTTCCTAACTAGCGCGCATCCTCAGCCCGGCCTTGCGGCCAAGTAAATCCGAAAAAGAATGTATATGCGTTAGTCATCTGTCGCTTACGGTAAGCCAACCACCTTGAAACGTCAAGGCGCATCTTCTGCTCCGGTCAACTCACCAGCGTCAGACGCGATCGCAGTCGCCATATCGAGGTTGGCTGACCACGCGACTTCTGCAGTCTCATTGCGTTGGAACCACAGGATGAGTGCAAAACCAAGAAGCGCCGCACCAAGGCCAGACCATTGCGAGTAGGTGAAGGCGCCGATGTGGGCATCCGCAGCGCCAGCCCCAGCCTCTCCTTCGGGGACCAACCGCGTGAAGTCGATAACGAAGCGCTGGATGCCATACCAAATCACCCAGAAGCCGAACATCTGTCCAACTTTGCGAGCTTTCCAGAGCCGATACATTCCGAACAGCACAGCGAGCAGGATTGTCGCCCCGATCATGTCGTACAAAGCGCTGAAATGATAGCTCGCGCACACCTCTCCGACGGCCGTTGCCGAACTGTCACAGGCGGCTTGGATCGACGTGTGCTGGGGAGCAGGCTCGTAGCCAGGCTTCAGGCCGAAGGCGAGGAAGAAATCACTCTGTCGGCCAAGATGTTCGACTATCGCAAGGTCGCCAATCCGACCAACAATGGTTCCAATAGCCAATCCAAATGCCCAGAAGTCTGACGTCTCCCAGAAGGACAGTCCGAGCTTTCGAATGCGGTAGTACCCAGCAAGAATGCCACCAGCAAACCCTCCGAGAATCGAAAAGTTACCTGACACAGGATTCAGGGCGGTGAGGATCTCAGCTCCATCAATGATCTGTGCCGGGGCGGTGAAGTAGCGAGCTCCAAGCATTGAGCCGACAAGACCCCAGGTCAGAGTTGACTGAATCTTAACTTCGTCATATCCCCAGCGCACCGCAAGCTTTGACGCAAGCACAGCTCCAGCTAGGAAACCAACTGCTGCGAATAAGCCGTGCAGCGACAGATTGAGCGGCCCAAGCTCAAAGATGGGAATTGGGGGCCAAGAGATGACAGCGTTCATGGAACGAAGTCTAGAACCAGCCCGATTCAACCCAAGCGGCAGCGAACTTCGAACTAGAAACCGGCCATAAGGGGTAAGGCTGGTTTGGTTTGGGGTTCTGGCCAGAAATCTGTTTTCGTTCTGAGTTTCAAAGCTCTGCAGGGCGCTCTAGGATGTGGCCTCATGAGTAACCTCGCATCAGCTGCAGCATCCCTCCCCGGGGTACCAGAAGACCTCGTCCAGCGTTCGGCAGAAGCTCGAGCAGCTGCCTCCGGCGGGTCGGCCGAAGACATCCTCGCTGCTTGGGGTGGCGGAACACCCGCTCCACAAGCAGCAGCTCCAGTTGAAGTGCAGCCAGCGCAGGCCGCACCTACATCCGCTGTTGCCGTACAAGAGGCTCCGGCCGCAAGTGTTGCAGAGATAGTCGAAGCGGCCGAAGTCGAAGAAGAGCCCCAAGAAATCGTCGAACCTGCTGCCACGCGCGCGCGACTCAAGAAGGGTCGTCAGCTCGGCCTCGGGTTTGGGCTGGCAGCTGGCTTAGTCGCCCTTCTCCTCGGGCTCCTAACGTTCATCTCAACTCTTGCCGTTGTCGACGGAGTAATTGTTGGCACGGTGGCTCCTCGCAAGGTCGTTTTCGGAATGGCGCTGCTCATGGGAGCGGCCGGCTGGCTAATAGCAGGAGCAGTTGCAAGAGTCCCCGCCGCTATTGACAAAACGTTCTTTCTCGATGGGTCTTCCCGAGACGCCAAGATCACCGGCGTGGTGACCGGGCTCGCCCTCGGTCTTGGACTCGGCACATTGATCAAGAAGTCCGGCACTGCCGACCTTCTCGATCCATCACTCTTCACCTTGCCATTGATGGCCAGCCTCGTGACAGCGCTTGTGGGTGCAGGAGTGATTGGGGCAATCACAGGGCTTCTGGTTCAACTTGTAGGCCTACCCGACGCACCAGACACTGAAGACGACCACTAGCCAACAGCATCGGCTACTGCTCTGTTCAGTGTCTCGTTTCAGCGTCGACAACGTCTGTAGCTACCAGCTCACCTTCAACCTCGTGATACGTGACACGCACCGGTTCACCCGACCTCAAGTGATCTCGAAGGTGCACGAGCGGTATCGAGAAATCCCCGTCGAAGGCGGGCCGAAACTCGAAGCTCGCTCCGTCTGAGAGCACTTCGAAGGTGCGGACATCGACCAGATCTCCATCGACTGCAATCACCGAACCAACTAGGGTTGAGTTGCCGGTGCTCGCACAAGCGCCGGCCAACAAACTCGTTATTAGAAGGACCGCCAGAAACCTCATGCCGATGCAGCCGCAAGGGCTGCGGCGAGTTCGTCTTGACTAACGAACCCTTCAAATCTGGCCACAACAATACCGCTGCCGTCCATCACGTAGACCCAGGGCTCAGTGGGGAACGCCCATGCGGCCACTGCCTCGGTCAGCACAAGATCAGCGAAGTTATCCACGTCAATGTTTTCATAGATTTCGACATGAATCCAGTTGGCATCGTCAGGGAAGGAGCGCCTGAATGCCTTGATCGTCTCTACCACTGGGCCGCAAGTTGCACTAGTACAGAAAGCTGGTGTAGCGAAGGCGACCACGGTGGGCTTCCCATTGGCGAGGGCTTCATCAAGGGAGATTTCATACAAAGCCAGGTCAGGGTCGGTGTCGGTGGTTATTGCGGAGAGGTCACCAATACTTGAGGCTGTTCGGGAGGCAACGACAACGGCTGGTTCTCCGACCTCCGGGACTGACGAGTGAGGGTCAACCCCAAAGGGAGTCGGTATAGATTCCTCACCGTCAGAAGACACCAGGGTCGCTACCCAGACACCTGATCGAGCAAAAGCCACATCGGCCACGTAGATCCCAAGCACGTTGGGGATCATCCACTCAAAGTGGATTGGCGTGCTGAGCACGAACTCGTCGTCATCAGCGTTGGTTGGGTCCTCGCGAAAGCTGAGCTCCAACGTCATGGGAAGCTCAGGGGATGCAAGCTCGGTGCCGTCGGGAGCGCGTAAGCCGAACAGCAGGCGTTGAGTAGGCCCAACGCCAACCGTTCCGGGGCCATTGGCCAATACTGCAAGGTTCTCAGCTGGGGATGAGCAAGATGCAGCGGCCAAAGCGAGAAGGAGAAGCGGTATCCATCGTTTCATCATCAAATCCTACCGTGGCCATCGAATTGGCTCTCACCGCCATTTGCGGTCGACCCTGCTACACGCGGTAGAATCACCCGCTATGCCCGACGTCCTCCAATCTCCCGCCTCCGAAACCCTCTCGCTTCCTCAGAAGCTATGGGGATACGTAGCGCTCACCAAGCCTCGCATCATCGAGCTGTTGCTCATCACCACCGTCCCCGCAATGGTTCTAGCCGAGCGCGGTTGGCCGGCAACCTTGCTTGTGGTTAACACGCTCATTGGCGGCACCCTTTCGGCTGCGGGGGCAAACACACTCAACAGCTACGCCGATGCTGATATCGATGCGCAAATGAAGCGCACTGCACACAGGCCTCTGGCAAAGCATCAGGTGCCGGCGCGGCACGCACTCATTCTCGGGGTGGCCCTTGGTGCCTTGGGGTTCCTCTATCTTTGGAAGAGTTCCAACTTGCTGGCGGCTTCGCTCTCCACAGCTGCCCTCTTTTTCTACGTTTTTGTATATACCCTTTGGCTCAAGCGCAGCACCGTTCAGAACATTGTGATTGGCGGAGCCGCTGGTGCTGCTCCAGCTCTCGTTGGGTGGGCTGCGGTCACCAACACCGTCCCGCTGGGCGCGTGGTTGCTGTTTCTCATCGTGTTTCTCTGGACACCCCCACACTTCTGGGCGCTGGCACTTCGATACCAGGACGAATACGCCGCGGTCGACGTGCCCATGCTTCCCGTCGTAAAAGGGGTCCCGGCCACTGTTGCGGCGATCCTTCGCTATACCGGGGTCCTCGTGGTGGCAACTCTAGTAATTGCCTTCAGCGAGAATCTTGGGTGGCTCTACTTCAGCGTCGCCTCAGGTGCAGGAATATGGCTCACAATAAAAGCGCTCAAACTACGAGCCGACCCAGCCAATCCAATGGGTCTTTTCCATGCATCCAACGTTTTCTTGACCCTCATTTCTGCTGGCATAGTTGCTGACGTCTTGGTACTTGGCTAGCTCTGATGATCACCGGACTGAGCACAATATTTCTCTGGGTTTCAAGCATCGACGACGCCCTCCCTTGGTGGCGAGCATTCGGGATTGAGCCTGGCGACCGTTTCGGCACTTGGCAGGAGATGCAGACACCAGGCGAAACCACCTTTGCCCTCCACGAGGATCCCACTCAGCGAACAGGTGTTAACGCCGTGATAGCATTCTCTGTAGAGGATCTTGCAGCAGAACTTCTCAGGCTTTCTTCGGTCGGCATATCACCCAACGGGCCGATAGCCAATGCCGGAGCTCGCTCATTTGCGACATTCACCGACCCTGACGGGAACCGAATGCAACTAAGCCAACTCAACCCGTGACTAGGTGACGGGTTTTCCTTGAGCACGAACTGCCCGCACTAGAGCTACACCGAAGAAGAAGGCAACCAGGGCAAGCACGGTGTGTACAAGGCGGAACGAGAGCGTGTTAGATTCGCTCCAAACGGCGAGAGAACTTCGTCCCCAAACAAGGATCGACAGTAGCAGATAGCTGCTGGCGACCTTCTCCGTAAAGTCGAAGGTGGCATCCTTCCAAAGGGCCACAACAGCTAAGAAAACACCCAGCCCGACCCCGGTGCCAATCCGTATCCAGTCCCACCTGTCTGCCCCGCCTTCGGTGAGGAGCGAGACTCGGCCACCCCAACTAGCAAACTGCCATACCGCAGCCAATGCCGCCAACATCCTTATGTTCATGCTTCCTCCCAGGTGAATACTCGCGCAGCCAGAAGCGGCATCAATACCGCCCAAATCGACAAGACCACGAATGATGATAAATCGAACTCAGCAGCTCCCATCGCCCATCGGAACAGACGTCCCATTGGGGCAGCAGGCAGCAATGCTGCAATCGCCGACACCGTGGAACCGAGCCGGTCTACAGGAATAAGGAAGTCGCCTACCGCTAGGAACCCGAAGAAGATGAGGTTGGCTCCTGCCAGCGTAACTTCTGCTCGCAGGCGGCCCGCCATCAGAAGGCCCATGCCAGAAAAGGCAACAGTGCCCAGGAGCACGACAGCGCCAAAACCCAGCCAGTTCACCGACGGGTTGAACGAAAATGCCCAAACAGCAACCACCCAAAGCAAAGCAATTTGCAGTAACTCAATCACCATTGTGGCCGCAGCTTTAGCAAGGATCAGGGTGATCCTCGGCAGTGGCGATGCACCAAGACGCTTCAGCACCATGTATTTGCGCTCAAAACCTGTGGCGATTGCCAACCCAGTGAAGGCAGATGACAACAGCGCTAGGGCAAAGAACCCTGGCACCACACGATCGGTGTCGTCGGTTGTGAACCCAGTAATGAGGAGCAGCACCAGCGGAACAATGAAGGACAGGAGCACAGATTCACCCCTCCGCAGCGTCAGGCGAAGCTCGTGGAGCGTGAGCGCCCGAAAGCCCCTCATTCGCTGTCCTCGGTGAGTTCAAGGAACACTTCTTCGAGTCCCCGAGCACCCACCCGGACCTCCGTTAGAAGGATGTCCCGGGTTGCGGCGAACGCGGTGAGATTGGCAATCAAGAACGGGGTGCCGTCGACGTCGAGGGAGTAGGAGCCCGCTGATTCCATGGTCACGGTGCAACCAAGCTTTTCGCCAAGAAGCGACGTGTCAATCTCATCCGGAGACTTGAAACGGACATCGCTACGGCCGCTAGTCAGTTCGGCAGGAGTCCCAATGGCCAAGAGCTGGCCGTGCGCGATGATGCCTACTCGATCAGCCAGGTGTTCAGCCTCTTCCATGTAGTGCGTTGTCAGGATCACGGTTACGCCTTGGGCTTTCAGGTCTTCGACGATATCCCAGGTGGCGTGCCGTGCGGCGACGTCCATACCCGCAGTGGGCTCATCGATGAAGACCAGTTCTGGCCGGCCAACGAGCGCCGTGGCCAGCGCAAGACGCTGGCGCTCCCCTCCAGACATCCGTTTCTGTTGAATCTTCGCCTTGTCCCCGAGGCCCACCAGTTCAAGCAGCTCAGAGGTAGGGCGCGGGTCGGGGTAGAACGCGGCGTAGAGGTCGATGATTTCTTTGGCCTTGGCCCCCGGGTAGAGACCGCCTTCTTGGAGCATCACCCCCAGCTTGCGTTGAAGCTCGAGTGGCCGCCCCGCTGGATCTGCACCCAACACTGTTACTTCGCCGGAGTCTCGCCCTCGCAAACCTTCGAGGATCTCAATGGTGGTTGTCTTGCCAGCGCCGTTGGGTCCAAGCAGCGCGAACGTCTCGCCCCTCTGGACACTAAAAGACAGGTCATCAACCGCTGTGAAGCCACCGTATGTCTTCACCAGCCCCTCGACCCAAATCGCTGTCACTTATTGTGCCTCAAGAAAAGACGAAATAGCGGACGCATAGGCCTCTGGGCGGCCAACGGGGGCCTCGTGATTTGCACCCACAACCTCGACAACTTCGGCGTCGGGGATCAGCGCCGCCAACTCATACTGGGCTTTGGCAGGAACCAACTGATCGGCGGTGTTGATGATCACCAATGCAGGCACCCCCAGCTCCCCAACCCACGACCTTGAGTCAAAACGACTCACAGCGCCGGCGCTCGCCCAATACGTTTCTGGATCCCGGTTCATGTGATCTGTCCAAAAATACTTGGCGTGCTCGGGAGCATAGGCCTTCGCTCGTTCCATGTACTTCGATCGAGCCCACGAGACTTCCACCTTGGAAACCCGGTCAAGCGCACGGGCCAAAACAGAGAACACACTAAAACCCGCCCGCGCCATGTCACCGTCAGCTACCGGACAAGATGCTGTCCCAGCAAGCACCATCTTTGAAGCTAATCCCGGATGCCGACGAATCAAGCTCTGCACCACGAAGCCTCCCATCGAGTACCCCACGATAGGAACCGGTCCCTCGATACCAAGCTGGGAGATGACACCGGCCAGCTCATCAGCAACGTCGCTTATGTCGAAGCCTTCGCGAATGGTGTCGGACTTACCGGTGTTCCGGCTGTCCAGAGCTAACACGCGGTATTGCTTTGCCAAGAGAGGTATCACCGTTCCCCATGTGATCAGACTGTGATCCCCCCACCCATGAATCAACACGATCGGAGGAGCATCAGCTGGGCCTGCTTCTCGCACGAAGAACTCGTGCTCGCCCACAAAGACAGTTCGCCCAGGAATCCTTGCAATGTGCTTTTGCCCAGGCACGAACCGAGGCGGTGTCTCCGGTCCGAATACTCGCCAGAGACCCCACACAACCAGCAGCTTCTTTATCAACTTCATCGCGGCTGACCTCCCAGGTCATCCCTCACAAAAACATACTCTTCGACTGGCACACCACCTACAAGATGCTCGTCGATGATTCGGCCCATAACATCGGGAGTCACCGAGTGATACCAAACTCCTTCTGGGTAGACCACAGCTATCGGCCCTCGCTCACAGATGCGAAGGCAGTTCGCCTTGGTGCGAAGGACGCTGGCACCACCGGCTTGTATCGGAGTGGGGACTGCTCCTAAATCACCGTGCCACTTGGGAGGTGACGACGATAGATTCTGAGCTTTTAGTTGCCTCTTAAGGAACTTCCACGTGGCAGCTCCGTCAGCGGCAGGAGCGCACTTGGGCGTAGTGGGATCTGCACACAACACGATGTGGCGTTGCAGCGTCGCTTCACCGATCGAGAGTTCAGCAGCTATGGCAGAAATACGCTCAGTCATACCGACATTCTCCCACGTTTGGCGTGATGAATTACCAGACATCCTATGCTCGCAGTCATGCCAGAGCTCCCTGAAGTCGAGACCACACGTCGCAGCATCGAACCCGCGCTCCTCAATCGGAAAATTTCTGACGTCTTCGTGGGAAGAGAGCGCCTCCTTCGGCGTCAGCCAATACCGGCTGACTTTCCTGGCCGGGTGAGGGGAACCACAGCCACTCAGGTTGGCCGTCTCGGAAAGTTCATCATGATCAGCCTCTCCAACGACATGACATTGGTGGTTCACCTCGGCATGTCGGGCAAGATGCAGATCCGTGAAACCGGCACCAATCACGAAAGGCACACGCAACTCAGCCTGTCTACTGACATGGGGCAGGACGTCCGACTGGTGGACCCTCGAACCTTCGGTTTCTTTGTAGCGCTTGATCCAGACGAGATGGAAGAGATCATCTTGCCCACACTTGGGCGGGATGGATTCACCGATCTCCCTTCGTCCAAAGAACTGCTTGCGCTGTTTGGTCGGAGTGTCAGCCCCATCAAGGCTTTGCTACTGGATCAGAGCAAAATTGCTGGAATCGGCAACATTTATGCCGACGAGGCTTTGTTCCGGGCGCGAATTCACCCAGAATCTCCAGGGGACACTTTGACACTCGACCATATGAAAGAGCTCCGAAAGGCAGTCAGGACAACCTTCGCTGAAGCCCTGAAGTGGGGCGGATCATCGCTCGGCGATCTGGCCTATTTGCTCCCCGACGGCCGCACCGGAGACTTCACCAAACGCCTCGCTGCCTACGGACGAACCGACGAGCCCTGCATTCGCTGTCAGACTCCCATCAAACACATTGTGTTGCGCCAACGCAGCACCCATTTCTGCCCGACCTGCCAGAGCTAGCCAGCAGCCGTCCCACTTGACACTCAATCAGGGTTCGAGCCTCGTTTGGGAGAACGTACCTCGGGCCGTTCCAAGCTTCTGTAGCCGCCTGTAGAGCAACTAGCTCCAACTGTCACTCCCCAACCCTATCGGACCCGTATAGCTCCGGACTCTGATGTCACCACACCGATGACCCATCCATCGGCTTCCACCGTTGCTGGCACTGCCGCCAACAGGCCACCGCTGGTCTGGGCATCGGCAAGCAATCGACGGGCAGGTTCGGAGACGTCCCCGAAGTCGGTGTAGCTCTCGGCGGCTTCAAGGTTGCGCTCGCTTCCCCCTGGAAATACGCCGTTGGCGGCCAATTCAAGAACGTGAGGCAATATGGGGATTGCCGAGAAGTCGAGATCTGCACCAACACCGGACGCCTTCAAGATGTCAATAAGGTGCCCAAGCAAGCCGAACCCAGTCACGTCCGTCATCGCGCGTGTGCCGGCCCTCTTTAGATTGGTCGCTGCCAGCTCGTTCAATTGAGCCATCGTTTCCACCGCTACCTCGGCGAGACCCGCCGGAGCTACTCCCCGCTTGATGGCTGTTGCTGCAATCCCGGTGCCGAGGGGTTTCGTGAGAACGAGTTTGTCTCCTGGAAGCGCTCCACTAACGGTAAGCAAGTCCTCAGCAGAGACAATCCCCGTGACCGCAAACCCGTACTTTGGTTCTTGATCATCCACCGAGTGGCCACCAACGACAGTGCATCCTGCCTGCTCCATGACAGACAAACCACCAGCAATCACTCGCTCAAGGAGACTGAACGGGAGCACATCCCGGGGCCAACCCACCATCTGTAAAGAGGTCATTGGTGTGCCGCCCATTGCGTACACATCTGAGAGTGCGTTGGCAGCGGTGATCCGACCCCAGTCGTACGGATCGTCCACGACGGGCGTGAAGAAATCAACGGTTTGTACAAGGAGGTCACCTGATGGCGTGCGGAATACCCCGGCGTCGTCAGCGATCGAAAGGCCGACAACAAGATCAGGGTGTTGAGCAGGTGAGTTATGCAACGGCTCCAAGACCTGGGCCAACTCAGCAGAGCTGAGCTTGCATGCTCAGCCAGCGCCGTGACTGTATTGAGTAAGGCGAATGTCTTCCATTGCCTCCAGTCTGCCACGAATAGAGCGTTTGGTGATGACGGTGTGCTTCAGCCGTTAATTGACATTGGTGGCCAGGGGTCCCGTCCATTTCTATAGCTGGTTCGAGCGCAACAGCGTTCATCCAATCTGAACATGCATCCAAGAGAGGAAAGCCGAGAACAGTGAGAGAGTTCCTTTTCAGAGGAGGCCGAGGACCCCATCCCCAATCATCTGTACCGCCATCGCGGCG
>CAXMSI010000036.1:0-12521 GCA_964196085.1 uncultured Acidimicrobiia bacterium
TTGCCCGCTGCCAGTGCCGGAGCGATCTTCCAGGCCAGCATGAGCAGCGGGAAGTTCCACGGGATGATTTGCCCAGCAACGCCGAGGGGCTCTGGCGGTGAGCCGGGGAACGCGTACTCAAGTTTGTCGGCCCAGCCTGCGTAGTAGAAGAAGTTCGCACAGGCCTGGGGTAGGTCGAAGTCACGGGACTCACGGATGGGCTTCCCACAATCCATCGTCTCCAATACCGCAAACTCACGTGACCGTTCTTGTAGCTTGCGAGCAATGCGATACAGGTACTTGGCCCGTTCCTTGCCTGGCATTTGCCCCCACACGGTGTCGTAGGCCTTACGGGCGGCTCGTACTGCAGCAGCCACATCCTTGTCTCCGGCCTCGGCGACGAGGCCGAGCGTCTTTTCAGTAGCCGGGTTGACGGTCTTGAAGTACTTGCCACTTTTGGGCTTCACCCATTTGCCGCCAATAAACAGTTCCTGCTGCTTTGGAATGTTGACGTTGGTGGACTCGATGGAATCGGCATAGTCCATTGTGAATGTCTCGGATGCTGCCATGGGTTAGTCCTTGGTGAAGTAGTCGGAGGATTGGTAGCGGCCGGTCTCAAGCCAGCGAATCTGCATGAGGACGTCGTTGGCGAGCGACGAAGCTCCGAACCGGAACTTCTCGTTGGTCATCCAGTCGGGCCCGAGTGTTTCTTGCAGCATCACGAGGTACTTGATTGCATCTTTGGACGTACGAATGCCACCCGCTGGCTTCATCCCCGTCTTGACGCCGGTCATGTCTTGATAGTCTCGAATGGCCTCAAGCATCACCAACGTCACTTCGCGAGTCGATGCGGGAGAGATCTTGCCTGTGGAGGTCTTGATGAAGTCGGGACCGGCTGCCATGGCCAACATCGAAGCCTTGCGCACGTTGTCGTAGGTTCCTAGCTCCCCTACTTCGAGGATCACCTTGAGGTGAGCGTCACCACACGCTTCCTTCACAGCTGCAACATCTTCAAACACTTTGAGGTAGTCGCCGGCTAGGAAAGCTCCACGGTCGATCACCATGTCGATCTCGTCAGCACCGGCTTTCACGGTTTGGGCAACATCGTCGAGACGCATCGACGTGGGAGCCTGACCTGATGGGAAATAGGTAGCAACGGCAGCCAAATGGACTCCCGATCCAGCCAATGCCTCAGCAGCAACTGGCACCATGGCCGGGTACACGCAAATGGCAGCCGTGGTTGGCAGATCGTCTCGGGTTGGGTCAGGCCGCATGGCCTTTGAACACAACTGCTTCACCTTGCCTGGGGTGTCTTTGCCCTCAAGCGTGGTGAGGTCGATCATGTTGAGAATCAGCCGAAGGGCAGCCATCTTGCTGTCCTTCTTTATGGACCGGGTGCCGAGGCTCGCAACACGCGAGTGCACCATGACATCGTCTACTGGCGGCACGGAGCCGAGGTAGGACATAAGGCTTCTTGAAGAAACGGGAGAAGTCAGCACCATCGGCTGCAGTCTAGGTGAGCCGGTCAGTTGTCTCCACCCAAATCTCCCGGTTTACCCCATCCCAGCCAACCGCTGAAGTTCAGCAACGTGCCCGGCGAAGGCCTTCCGACCCTTGGTCGTAAGGCTGACCCAAGTGCGTTGCCTGCCTCCACTCTTACGCTTGACAGGTTTGAGATATCCAGCTTCGGCAAGCTGCTTGATGTGCTTGGACAGCACAGAGTCACTCACCTCCAGCTCAGTAGCCAAGATAGAAAACTCAGCATCTTGCAAAGGCACGAGCAGCGCACACAGTTGCAGGCGGGCCGGAGCGTGAATCACCGGATCAAAACGTGATTCGATCATTGGTCTTCAGACGCTGTGCCCCAAGTCACCCCAATGAGGGTGGCGGCCAGCACGGCACCAGCTAGCAACGGGCCCCAAGACCAACCGGCAAGATCGCGCAGCACAATGCCACCCGCATAGAGCGCCACTGCCAGCAGGATCACTCCAAAGAGGGCGATTCTGCCACTGCGGGTGTGCGAGTGAGACCGTGCAGACGTCCCAGTGCGCTGTCGCTCTGAGCTAAGCACGCCAACGAGCGCTGCCAGGAGGATCGCAACGTACGTTCCTGAGTTTTCGGCCATTGTCGTGGCCACCAACCCTCCTGCAATCAATGCCACTGCCACCTTTGTCCACCTTGATTCCTCAGAGATGCCGCCGGCAACGGTTTGCATGTGATCAATATCCGCTAGTGCGGCAACTGCTTCTTCTGGCTCAATTTGTGAGTTGTTCATGTTCCATCCTCTGATCACTTTCCAATGTGGAAAGTAGTGTATACCTCACTTTCCACATTGGCAAGTCACGAGCCTAATTCGGAACCAAATGTCGAGGGAGCCCGAAGCGGCCCCGCTTTAAGACTGAACGCTCTGCTTTGCCTTTGCGAGAAGGTATCCACCGAGAACGGCGACCGTCACACCCAACACTTGCATGGGCCGAACCGTCTCACCTAGTACCAGGACGCCTATGACGAGGGCCACTCCCGGGACAAAATATCCCGCGGTCGACGAGCGCACCGTACCGAGCCGCCCCATGGCAGTGACCAACAATGACCGGGCTAGGCCCGTTCCGATGATTCCGAGGATGAGCAACGCAACAACCGAGATTGCCGAAATATCCGAAGCGCGGTATCCAAACGGGATCGCTGGTAGCAACACCACGGTGGCAACTGCGAGCGACCACATCACGACAGGGATTGCACCGTAGTGCTGCTGCAGAGGGGCATACAACATGGAGGCAATCGCATAGCAAACCAACGCCCCCAACACCATGGCGATGCCAACGGCCTCTCCGCCACCCGTGAGTATTTCCGAGCCGCCCAGCATGGCGACACCTGAAAGGCCTACTGCTAGACCCAGCACGCGAGTCTTATGCGGGAGCTTTCGGGTGACGATGGCAGCAACGATCGCAGTGGCTAATGGAACAGCACTAATCAGCATGCCGGTAAGTGCAGAAGATATGCGCTCTTCAGCCATCGCAAATAGTAACGCTGGGACCGCTTGACCAAATATGCCCGCTGCAGCCAGGCTCTTGTAGTCAGATCGATCGATCCGTACACGGCTTCCCTTGAGGGTTGCCAGCGCAGCTGCACCTAAGGCCACCCGAACCGCGGCGACAACGCCAGGGGAAAAGGATCGGAGAGACAGCGATATCCAAAGGAAAGCGCTCCCAAAGATCAAGGTGACGGCCGCGATTAGTGCCCAGTCCATTAGCTGGAACTCGCCCTCTGAGCTGCCTTCAATGGCCTCGCGGGCTGTAGGTGTACTAGACAATCGGAGCCTCCTCGGATGCTGCAGCGATACTCAGTCGCACTCGTGGCATGTAGGCGACGAGGCTGAGACTTCGGGTTCCTGCATAGATAATAAGCGCAATCCACAACCCGGTGTTCTCCCAACGGGCGATCATGGGAAGGCTCAACAGTAAGAACGCTGCCGTTGACACGATTGCTGCGTTGCGCATCTCTTTGGTACGGGTGATTCCAATGAAGATGCCGTCGTATTGGAACGCCCAAACACCTACGACGATGTATATCACAGGGAGGATAAGCAGGCTGGAGGCGAGCGTCTTGACCTCTTCGATGTCAGTGAGGCCACCAATGAAGAACTTGCCCCCAAGAGCCAAGACGGCAGCGAGCCCCACCGCCAGTACGAAAGCCATGACGTTCGACCGCCTCACTGAGAGGTTGAATCGCGCTAGGTCTTTGGCTCCTACCGATGAGCCGACAAACGACTCAGCAGAGAAAGCAATACCGTCGAGGAAGAAGGCAGCAAAGGTAACGAACTGCAACAAGACGTGGTTTGCCGCCAACACCTCGTCCCCGAACTTGGCTCCTTGTTGGGTGAACCAAGCAAACGAGAAAAGGAGCAGAACCGTGCGTATCAGGATGTCACGGTGCGCCACCAAGGTTGACTTGATGAGCGACCCGCTGCGAACCAAGGCAGTCGGCAAGAACGGCTCATCGTCGACATGACGCTTGCGCAGCAAACGAAATACCAGATAGAGGCCCAGGGCCACTGATAGCCATTCCGAAATCACAGTTCCCAGAGCTACACCCCGAACGCCCCAGCCGAAGACACCAGCAAACAAAAGGTCTAAGACGATGTTCAGTGCGTTGAGAAATAGTTGGATCCAAAGCAAGATCTTGGTCTCTCCAAGGCCGATCAGTACTCCGATGATGGTGATGGACATGAGCGATGCCGGTGCTCCGAAAATCCGAACATCAAAGTAGTCGCGAGCAAGACTCTCAACCCCGTCGCCGGCGCTCAATATCTTGAGTGCCAGGAACCCAATCGGCTTCTGCAGAGCGAGGAGAATTACACCCAACCCAAGCGCCAAGAAACCTGCCCTCGCAAAGGTGGCCCGCACCTCAGGCTCGTTGCCTGCGCCGTCAGCCTGGGCGACAAACCCTGTGGTTCCCATGCGCAGGAATCCAAAGCTCCAGTAGACAAAAGAGAAGATGAGTGCACCAAGTGCAATCGCTCCGAGGTCCGCCACCTCTCCTCCTCGACCAATGACAGCGGTATCTACCAAGCCAAGGGTTGGCACAGCTGCGTTCGCGATGATCATTGGCCAAGCAAGCCTCAGAATCGATCGGTAAGTAGGTTCTGGGAGGGAGGCCATGGAAGGTGATGTTATGACATCGGTGCGAGATAGCCGAGCCGATTAATCTATTGACAATGCAGAATCGCCCAACCACATACCCCAAGGCCGAAAAGGGCCCTCTCCCCTGCCCGGCATGGCTGGTGACGGCGGGCGACGCAATCGACAATGTCGTCGGCGAACTCAAGACTGGCAAAGAGGCCCAGGTCACCCTCTTCGAAAGATCCTCTACAGAAGAGGGTCGGTCGGTCTTGCTTGCGGGCAAGCAACTACTTGACATCAACCTGAGGGACTTCCGAAAAGACCACGAGTATCGCGACGGTCGAAAGCAGGCCGACAAGCGGCAGACTCGGGCCCTCGAGAGTCGGTCGCGTTATGGCAAGGTTGTAAAGGCCTTTGAATGGGCTAACCATGAGTTCGTCACTGCGTGCACCTTGTGGGAAGCAGGTGTCCGAGTCCCATACCCCGTCTCGTTCGACAACACCGAGTTCGTGATGGAGTTTATTGGCGACCACGAAGAGCAACTCGCCGCCCCACGCCTGGTCGACATCGCCACCCAACTCGATCGAGAAGAGCTTCAAGAGATTTGGGACCAGCTTTCAGACTCAATAGTCAAAATGTCGAGCGTCGGCATCATCCATGCAGACCTCTCTCCCTACAACGTACTGCTCTGGGGAGACATCAAGATTATCGACTTCCCTCAAGCGGTCGACCCTGCCATCAACAACGCCGGGCCCAAAATGCTGGAACGAGATATCGGAACACTTGCTAAATGGTTCCGCAAGAACGGACTCGCTGTACCCGGTAGAGATCTTTACAACCGGTGCGTCGCACTGTTCTAGGATGGGAACAAGGCCACCCTGATCGGCGCCATCGAGCCTCCCGCTGGCCTATATTGAGTGAACCTCACCGCCCTCGAAAGGAACCTAATGCTCGACTTCCTCCCAGGTGTCACAAGCCACACCGTGCTGACCAGCCGCCTCAAGATCCACTATCTCTCATATGGGCCCGAAGATGGCATTCCAGTCGTCCTCATCCATGGCAACCTCGCAACTGGGCGCTTCTTTGAGCACCTAATGCCCAACGCACCTGCCGGCTACCACTTCTTGATGCCTGACATGCGCGGCTTTGGAGACACCGAACGGGTCAGGATCGACTCAACCCGCGGCCTGAGAGACTGGGCAGACGATGCCTACGCGCTCGTGCAGGCCCTCGGCATCGACGGCCCAGTTCACCTTGCTGGCTGGTCAACTGGAGGTGCCGCTATAGGCGTGTACGCAATCGATCGTCCCCGTGAAGTGGCGTCTCTGACGTTCATCGATCCTGTTTCACCGTATGGCTTTGGCGGGACCCGCCTCGACGGCTCACCTTGCACCCCCGACTGGGCGGGGTCAGGTGGTGGGACCGGGAACCCTGAGTTCGCCGAACGATTGGCAAACAATGATCGCTCCGTCGAATCGCCGCTCTCTCCCCGCAACGTCATTTCGGGGTCGTATTGGTCACCAGAGCATGCAGAGCCCGAAGACCGCCTAGAAATGTTGGTTGACGAGGCCCTAAAGTCAGAGACTGGAGATGACGGATATCCAGGAGACTTGACTACCTCAGATAACTGGCCGGGAGTTGCTCCAGGAGTAGGTGGAATCCTCAACGCACTCAGCGGGAAATACTCCAACTGGGCTGGGGTTGTCGATATCAACGACAAGCCACCAGTACTGTGGATCCACGGTTCGGCTGACGCAGTAGTGGCAGACGGTTCCCCATGGGAAATGGGCACGCTCGGGCAGTTAGGACTAGTTCCTGGCTGGCCGGGAGACGACGCCTTTCCGCCTCAGCAGATGGTTAGCCAAATCCGTGCGGTCCTCAATGACTACGGCGACAAGGGAGGCCGGGTGCAGATGGAAACGTTCGAGGGGTCCGGACACGGACCGATGTTTGACGCAGCTGAGCGGTTCTCTGAGACCTTCTTTGGATTTCTCGGCCGCCAAGCCCAAGCTGATTAGAGGCGCAGCCTCCAATCAAACCGACTGCAGTCTGCTCACTCAACGAGCAGCCGCTGCAATGAACGGGAAATTCACCGAGATGACGATGCCCGAACAGGTGTTGTCCTGGAAGCCCTTGGCTGTGATGAGCCGCCAATCATCCTGATTGCTGTAAGTAAAAGCACCGTGATGACCGATGCTGCGTACATTCCAGCTACCCACGGGTTCGAGGTATCGGTGCCACCAACAATCCCGTGGACAAGCCCTGCAAGGAAGCTCCCGAACGATAGATAGTGGAGCTTCCTCCAGGCCTTCTGGCCAATCCACTTCTTCAGATAGAAACTACCGGTAACTGCAACAGCCACCCAGAAGGCAACCACGCCAAGAGCAGCCGCCACCGGCTCCCAAGGGCTCGCTCCGGGAACAAGGATCTCGAACCAACTGAGCGAGATGAACTCATCCCGCGAGACAGCAAACACATGTACGAGCATCGCTATCATCGCCGAGACTGAGAGGGACTCATGGAGCCACTGCAGCCCTTTGGCTTTGACGGCCCTCCCAAATACCTTGGATGAGACGAGCAGCCCCCACGCCATCGACGCACTGATAAGTGCGATTGCGGCCAAGCCCGAGCCCCGGATCAAGAACCAGGCCAGGTTCATGCTGCTTGCCTTCGAGCAGTCGAGTAGACGAGACCATCATTCCATTGTGCAACAGCCTGACGAATCCATGGCTGTTGTGCTGCCCACTCAAGACCAGTTGCACCCATCAGCAGTACGGCTTTTGCTGCCGCTTCAGCTTCGACCGCCGTTTGAGCGACTACCGACACTGTATGGCTTGGCACCACAGCCGGTTTCATAGTTGCAGGGTCGACAAGATGGTGAGCCTTATGAGATCCCACAAGCCACTGTCGGCGTGCGGTAGAGCTTGTGGCGAGAGCACCAACTCCCACAGCAACAGCTGCAACCGTTGCACCGCCTGGCGATTGCACATCAACAATGAGGTTCTGGTCGGCTGACCTCACATCCCCACCGGCCGACACCATGGATGCCAACCCGGCCTCCACAATTTGATCGGCTACCCAACCCTTCACCAATCCGCCAAGATCTAGTTGGGTCCGGCCGGAAAGTTCGCAGAATCGGTCTGTCAATGACCAGGCACCTTGCCTGATGCTTCTGGGAACGAGTGCCAGAGTCTCGACATCATCAAATGTCCGGTCGTAGCCCCAGCCTATAACGGCCTCCCCAACTGCAACATCGAACTTGCCCGCTGTCTGGGCATGCAACTGGTGAGCGCATCCAAGAACCTCAGCCATCGGCTCCGAGACATGGCCCTGCCCAGCAAGGTTGAGGCGTGACAGCTCACTTTCGGGACGAAATCTGCTGAACAGGGCTTCCCATCCTTCCACTTTTCGCTGCACCTGCGAAAGCGCACGTGAGGACTCCACGTCGATGACGAAGGTGGTGCCCATAGCACTGAAGGACGCCCTCATGAGCCCGAGCTTGCAACTGCTGGAGTTGGACGAGGGGACGCCTGCTGCCGGACCACCGTGCGAGTGATGACCTCAGGCGCAGGCGGTTCGACAGGGGTATAGGTGAGGACGAACAGCCCCGACTCGGGAGCAGAGGGCGGCGCTTCTACCACTACAGAGGCCGGGACCGTCTGAATTACAGGAGTAGGCGCAGGCTGTGCTGGGACACCCGCTGCCACCGGAGTGCCTGTTTCGGCCATTGCAACCCCTACCGTGAACCAAGTAACAACCGCTGCTCCCCACGCCGTCAGCGACGAGATCCTGGCCAGAGACATACGCTTACTCTTGGGTCTACTCATCGTCCGGACCTCCAGGAGCAGGGACAACCAGGACCGCATCCCTTTCTTGGAGGAGTGCCACAATTGACGGAGGAAGGTCAAGTTCTTCCGCACGTACGAACTGGGTGTAGCCCCTCGATGCCAACACGTCAGATACCGAGCTACCGAGCTCGTCGAGCTCGATCGTCGGCGGGCCCACTTCGGCCCCTACCGACGAACGAGTCACCTCGACCACTTCTGCCACTATTTCCGGAGTGATTGCCTCAGGAGATGGCGCTGGGGCCGACCCTCCGTTGACGGCGGCCAATGCAACCATTGCAGCAATCCAAACTGCCAAGCCACTGACCGCTGAGATCCAGCGCATTAGTGGTCTTCGTTGTGGTCATCATCGTCATCGTCATCGTCATCGTCATCGTCGTGATCGTCGTCGTGATCGTCGTCGTGATCGTCGTCGTCGTCGTCATCATCGTGATCGCCATCGTGATCGCCATCGTCATCGTCATCGTCATCGTGGTCGTCGTCCGTCGTTGTTGGGCCAGACACAACTACCACTTCGACGACCGGAGGAGGAGCAGGAGGTCCCTCAATCTCCACTCCAGCTTCATCACAAATCTCGCGAAGGGCGTCAAGGGCAGCCTGCTCGAGTTCGCTGATTGACCCGTCAGCTTCTGCTTCGATCAACTCGTGAGCGTCATCTCCACAAGCCTGGTGGACATCGGCGTCGAGACCGACCGTAGTTGTTGTTGAAGAATCATCGCCGAAAACGGACGTTGAGGTACTCGTCGAAGAGGCTGCAGCTATGTCGGAAGCTGGAGCGGCAACTGAGCTCACAATTGCCACCGCTGCGAGGGCCGTGGCTGGAACTATCAGCAGCCCCGCAAGGACAGACCCAGTAAGCCGGGCTCGAGTAGAGCGAGAAGATTCGGACATGAAAGCCTCTTTCGTGGAAGTAGTCCACGAAACAATGCCTGACGATTGGTTAACGGTGCGCTAAGCCTCCCTCAACAGATGGAAAATCTTTTACGACTCCAGCAACAACTCAACAGTGACTCTCAGGCCCCCGAGCTCTGACACACTCAGTTTCATCGAGCCGCCTGCTGATTCGGCTGTCCTGCGCACTATGTCGAGACCGAGCCCCGTTGAGTCACCTGTCGAGACACCGCGTTCAACTAGGTCCAAGTCGGCAATACCGAGACCGCCATCTTCAACCGTCAGTCTTGCCATATTCCCGGCCGAACTCACAGAAAGCGAAAAGTCTGAGCCGTCGGGGGTGTGCGATAGGACGTTCTCAATGAGCGCGTCCACCATTGCCTCAACGTCGGCAGCGGGAACGTGGACAACTGTGGGGACCGGCGCTTCCAGCTTAATCGATCGGTCCTGCTCACTCGCCAGGGGTTCCCAAAAGGCTGCCCTGGTCGTGACCACTTCTGACAGATCACAGAGGCCCCCTGTCTCCTGCCTCACAGGCCGTCGGGCTTCGGTAATGATGAAATCCACAGTGCGATGAAGATCGTCAACCGCTCCAACAAGCCGGTCTCTCTCGGTGCTTGGCGCCAGCGCCTCAGCACTGAGCCGAGCCGACGTGAGGGGGGTTCTCAGCCGGTGAGCCAAGTCTGCTGCGGACTCTCGTTCTTCTTGCAAAAGACGAGCAACTTGCTCAGCCAACCGGTTGAATTCAACTCCCATTTGAACCACTTCGGGAGGCCCCGACGGCTCGACCCGAACATCCAAATCCCCCGTACCCAACAATACGACGGTGTCCGAAAGGGTGTTGATTGGTTGCACGATCTCACGAGACAGACGATCGGCAATCCACGCCGCCATCACTATCAGAGTGAGTCCCAGCAAACCAAGCAGAAATCGGCTTCGCGCGACACCGGCAGTAATGGATTCTTGGGAAACGAATACCCGAATGATTGCTGGCGGCCCGTCATCGATCAGCAGCGGGATGAACACCGCAGCACCGGCAGCAACCGCGACAACGAAGGACCGACCCTCAAGTGCAGGAGTCAAGTCCTCATCCTCGGACAGCTCGAGGCCGAAGGTCTCCCCATCTGGAGAGATGACCGTCCCCGAGATAGCGACAATTCGATCAACGCCGTAGACCGCAACTGCCTCCTCAAGCGAATTATCGAGAACAAGAACGGCGAAGACCCGGGCCAACGACTCAGCGTCTCGTTCAGCAGCAGAAACAGCCGTGTCGCTGGCAAGGTCACTAACCAGGATGAACAAGGGCACAATAAAAGCGAGAACCACCATGGTGGCAACCGCCACCGACAGCAGCATCAGGCGCCGTCTCACTGTAAAGGGTCGATTAACCGCACGCCGACACCGCGGCGTGTGTGCAGGTACACGGGCTCCGAAGCAGTCTCACCGAGCGCTTTTCGGAGCCAAGACACATGAACATCTACCGTCTTATCTGCTCCTCCGTAGGGCTGCCGCCACACCTCTGCAAGCAGCTCGCGTTTGCTAATCAGCTTTCCCGGACGTTCGGCAAGGAACCTGAGGAGATCAAAAGATCGTGCCGTAAGTTCGAGGGGCCTGCCATCGAGGCTCGCTTCATGTCCGTCTAGATCAAGGGCAAGTCCGCCAAGAGACAAGGTGCCCTCGGCAGCATTGCCTGTCGACCTACGAAGGACTGCACGCATCCTCGCCTCTAGGTGTTCTGATGAAAACGGTTTCACAACGTAGTCGTCGGCGCCAGCATCGAGGACGGAGATAATCTCCGCCTCATCATCTCTCGCTGTCGCCACCACAATGGGCACTTCACTAACAGCTCGAATCATGCGGAGAGCCTCTGTTCCATCCACATCGGGAAGGCCTAGGTCCAAGATCACCACATCAAAGCGTCCCGAGACGGCCAACTCGACACCCGTCATAGCGCTGGCAGCAGTCTCGACATCGTGCCCTCGCTCAGATAATCGAACAGCCAAGGATTCGCGGATTCTTTGATCATCCTCAATGATTACAACCGCTGCCATAGCCCCACGATACCGACCTCTCAGCTACAACGAACGTCGATTATCTGAAAGATGGGCCAGATTTAGCCGTGATTTATCTCTTCTGTGCTCGAAGGGAGCAAGAATAGGCAAATGCGATCTCCCCTTCGACTCTCAGCAGCTTGGCTCGCCGTGGCAGCCTTCTCGATCATCGTGGCCTCCGTTGCCGTAGGTAGCGTCCGATCGCAAGTCACGAACGTCCCGACCGTATTGGGTTCAGGCGCTGAACTCGGCGTAGCCGTGCCGTCAACCCTTGCTCCCAACCCTGAAGGCGCCAAACCTCCAGATACGAAGCCTGGTGCATCCACACAGATTCCGCCGACCACCATGAGCCCCAACCCATCGTCGACTACCCAGACCTCGCCGACACTAGGAAGTTCAACCGCAACAACAACGACCACAACAACGACCACAACATCAGATCCAGTCACTACGGTCGGCTCGACGACTCATACGTTCGACACGACTGCGGGATCAGTCAACGTCGTTGTGAGCGGAGAGTCGGTCACGTTTGGTGGAGCGTTTCCCAAGCCCGGGTGGCGAGTAGAGCTCGAGAAGTCTGGACCCGAGAAGGTTGAGGTGCACTTTGAGCGCAACGACTCAGACGAGGAAGAAGAGGTCCAGTTCAAGGCCTGGATCGATGACGGCGCCCTTCAACACGAGATATCTGAAGAAGGCTGAGCTACCTCTGCTCAGCCAACCGTGAAGAATCGGCCCTTCACACACAACATGCCGTTGGTGATGTTGTTATCCATGGGCGAGGTGACCTTCACGACCTCATTGTCCTGGACATGCAGCTCCAGCGGACAACCCACGCCACAGTAGGGGCAGATGGTCTCGGTGACCGTTTGCTCGTTCTGTAGCCAGCGAAGCTCGGCCCGCATGTCGAACTCGATTTTCCCTTGGAGGGCCCCGGTAGGGCACACAGCGATACAGTTTCCGCAGTACACACAAGCACTGTCGGGAAGGGCAACATCGAACTCGGTTGCGATCACTGAGTCAAAGCCACGGCCAGCTACGCCAATAGCGAACGTGCCTTGAGCCTCGATCCCGCATGCCGACACGCAGGCATTGCACAAGATGCACTTGGAGTAGTCACGGATGTAGAGGTCGTCTTC